>CALWYI010000018.1 GCA_944385715.1 uncultured Oscillospiraceae bacterium
CGGAGCCGGAGCACACCGGGGCCCACACCCTCTGCTGCGGCAACTATCACATGATGCGGGCCCTGGACGGGACCCGCAGCGAGGCCATGCGCCGCCGCCGGACGGCGGAGTTCCCCGACGGGATGCCGGTGGTGAGCTGCTGCGAGGGCTGCCTGGACGCCTTCCGGGGGGAGGGCCTCACGGGGGTCCACGTCCTGGAGCTCCTCTTCGGCCTGGCCGGGGACCGGGGCTGGGGCAGGCGGCTGCGCTATACCGCCGGCGTGGGGCGGAAGGCCCCGGAGAGGAGAAGCGCACCGTGATCCCTATCATTTACGACTGCGACAACACCATGGGTCTCCCCGGCCGTGAGGTGGACGACGGGCTGACCCTCCTGTACCTCCTGGGGCGCCCGGAGGTGGAGCTGCTGGCCGTCACATGCACCTTCGGCAACGACAGCCAGGAGACGGTATACCAGAACACACGGGCCATGCTGCGCTCCTGGGGCCAGGCGGATATCCCGGTGCTCCGGGGGGCGGAGAGCCCTACGGACCGCGCCTCCCCGGCGGCCGACTTCCTGGCGGACGCCGCCCGGCGGCGGACGGGGGAGCTGACGCTGCTGGCCACCGGCTCGGCGGCCAATCTCCTGGGGGCGGCCCAAAAGGACCCGGACTTCTTTTCCCGGGTGAGGACCATCTCCCTTATGGGCGGGGTCACCGGCCCCCTGGTGGTGGGCGGGCGGCCCATGGCGGAGCTGAACTTCTCCTGCGACCCCCAGGCGGCCCTGGCGGTCCTGTCCCGGGGGCGGAACGTGGCGGTAGCTACCGCCCAGAACTGCCTGGACTCCTACTTTCCCGCAGAGGAGTTCCGCCGACGGCTGGCGCAGTCGGATGCCCCCGCCGCCCGGCTCCTGCCCGCCGCTCTGGAGGGCTGGTTCCAGGTCTATCAGCGGGACTGGGGTCTCCCCGGCTTCGTCAACTGGGATGTGATGGCGGCGGCCTGGCTGGTCCACCCGGAGCTGTTCCTTCCCGGCGACAGCGTCATCACCCCCTCGGAGTCGTCCCTCTCCCGCGGGGAGCTTCTGGGGGACGGCCCCGCCCTGGCGGTGAGCCTGCCCCGGATCCGGGACCGGGAGGCCTACCGCCGCCATGTGTATGATACCATCCTCTCCGCCCGTATCGGGCTGTGAGAAGGAAAACAAAGAAATTGACAGGAAAAGAGTTTGCCATGGGAAATTGGAAACGGATACTGACACTGCTTTTGGTCCTGGCTGCAACTCTCGCCCTCGCCGCCTGCGGCGGAGCGGGGGAGGGGGACGCCGGAGACGCTTTGGACCCTGCCGACGCCTCCTGGGAGGAGATCCTGGCAGCCGCCGAGGGCACCACCGTCACCTTCTACGGCTGGGGCGGCGATGAGAACCGGAACAACTGGCTGAACACCGCCGTGGCGGACTATGTGAAAGAGGAATACGACATCACCCTGGAGGTGGTGGGGATGAACATCGAGGACATCCTGGCCAAGCTCTCCGGGGAGAAGGAGGCGGGGACCCAGGCCGGCAGCATCGACATGATCTGGATCAACGGCGAGAACTTCTACTCCGCCAAAGAGAACGGCCTCCTCTACGGCCCTTTTACCCAGCGGCTGCCCAATATGGAGGCCTACATCGACCTGGAGGACCCGGAGACCCGCAGCGACTTCTGCATGCCCATCGACGGCTACGAGGCCCCCTACGCCAAGGCCCAGCTGGTGCTCTACCGCGACAGCGCCGTGACGCCGGAGGCCCCCGCCTCCGCCCAGGAGCTGCTGGACTTCTGCCGGCAGTACCCGGGCCGGGTCACCTATCCCGCCCCGCCGGACTTCACCGGCAGCGCCTTTGTCCGCAACATCATCTATGAGCTGTGCGGCTGGGAGCAGTTCCAGGACATGGAGGCGGACTACGACACGGTGAAGGCCGCCATCGAGCCGGCCCTCACCTACCTCCGGGACCTGAACCCCTCCCTGTGGAACGAGGGGCGGACCTTCCCCGACGCCTCCACCACGGTGGACGCCATGTTTGCCGACGGGGAGCTGCTGCTGTCCGTGAGCTACGCCCCCTTCACCGTGGCCACGGGCATCGACCAGGGCCTCTATGCCGACACCACGGAGACCTTCGTCTTCGATAACGGCACCATCGGCAACACCAACTACATGGCCATCGCCTTCAACGCCCCCAACATGGCGGGGGCCATGGTGGTCATCAACGCTATCCTCTCCGCGCAGATGCAGCTGAGCCAGTATGAGACCCTCCGGGAGCTGCCGGTGGTGGACAGCGCCAAGCTCAGTGGGGAGGAGCAGGCGGCCTTTGACGCCGTGGACCTGGGTCAGGGGGTCCTCACTCAGGCGGAGCTCCTCAGCCGCCGCCTGCCGGAGATGCCGGCGGACCTGGTGCCTGTCATCGAGGAGATCTGGCTGAATGAAGTGGTGGGGAAGTACAACGGCTGACGGCCGGTTTCCCCTGTGTTCTGAATTGATCCGGAAGGCGCGCCCCTGGCGGGCGCGCCCTTTCCCGTCCCGGAGAGGAGTGCTATGAGAAAACAACGGACCGCATTTTTCCTCCTGCTGCCCCTGCTGGGCGTCACCGCCCTGGTGCTGGCCGCCTGCGGCTTTGTCCTGGCCCAGAGCCTGGGGCATGTGCCCGCCTTCGGCCTGGAGGAGCTCACCTTTTCCTACTATCTGGCCATCTTCCGGGATGGGGAGTTTCTCCGGTCCCTGGGCGTGAGCCTGGGGATCGCCGCCGCCTCCGCCCTCCTGGCAGCCCTTCTGGGGACGGCGGTGTGCGCCGCCCTTACGGTGGGGGGCCGGAAGGGGAGAGGCCTTACCTATGTCCTGCGCCTGCCCATCCTGGTGCCCCACGCGGTGGTGGCTCTCTTCACCATCCTACTATTCTCCCAGACGGGGCTGCTGGCCCGGGCCACCTTCGCCCTGGGCCTCATCGGCGACTTCACCCAGTTCCCCCAGCTGCTGTACACCCCGGGGTACCAGGGGGCCGTGGCGGCCTATCTGTGGAAGGAGGTCCCCTTTGTGGCCTACTTCACCCTGGCCCTCATGTCCGGCGTCAGCGACACCCTGGGGGAGGCGGCGGAGGACCTGGGGGCCTCCCCTCTGCGGAGCTTCTTTTCCGTTACCCTGCCCCTGAGCCTGCCGGCGGTGTGCCGGGCCACCCTCATCATCTTCATTTTCGCCTTCGGCGGCTACGAGCTGCCTCTGCTGCTGGGGGCCACGGTGCCCAAGGCCCTGCCGGTGGAGGCCTATCTCGCCTATATGAGCCCCCAGCTCCGGGACCGGCCCTACGCCATGGCCATGTACGGCGTGATACTGGCCCTGTCCGTAGCCATGGCGGCGCTGTACGCCGTCCTCACCCGGCGGCTGCTGCGGCGGATGGAGGGCAGCGGCCATGAGTAGAAAAGCGTTCTCCCGGCTGGTGCTGGGGGTGACGGCGGTGTGCGTCCTGGCGCCGGCGGCGCTGCTGCTGGTGTGGAGTGTCACGGGCCGCTGGCCCTGGCCCCGGCTGACGCCGGAGACCTACAGCCTGCGGACTCTCCGGGAGCTTCTGCTGGGCTCCGGCGGATTCCTGCCCCTGCTGGGGAGCAGCATCGCCCTGGCGGGCGCCACGGCGGCCCTGGCCACCGCCGTGGCCCTCCTCACCGCCCGGGCCACGGCCTTCTATTCCTTTCCCGGACGGGGTCTGGCGCGCTTCTGCGGCATTCTGCCCCTGCTGGTCCCCGGCACGGTGCTGGCCATGGGCCTTCACCTGGCCTTTCTCCGGCTGGGACTGGCGGATACGGTGGTGGGGGTGCTGCTGGTCCACCTGGTGTCGGCCCTGCCCTACTGCATCGCCATACTGACGGATGTGACGGCGGCGGTGGGCCTGGCGCTGGAGGAGCAGGCGGCGGTGCTGGGCGCGCCGCCCCTGACGGCCTTCCGCGGGGCCACGTTGCCCCGGCTGGCTCCGGGGATTCTCTCCTCCATGAGCATGGCCTTCACCATCTCCTACAGCCAGTACTTCTCCACTCTCCTTATCGGCGGCGGGCGGGTGCGGACCCTGGCGCTGGTGCTGGTGCCCTACATCCAGAGCGGGGACCGGCCCCTGGCGGCGGCCTATGCCGCGGTGTTCACCGGCTCGGCCCTGCTGGTGTTCGCCCTCTTCGAGTGGGCCATCCGCCGCATGGAAAGGAGGGGGGCGCTGTGATGGCGCTGCAGATCAGAGATCTCTCCGTCTCCCTGGGGGGAGAGGAGATCCTGCATAACGTGTCCCTGACGCTCCAGCAGGGGCAGTTCCTCTCCCTGCTGGGCCCCTCCGGCGACGGCAAGAGCACCCTTCTCAAGGCGGTGGCGGGGCTGGTGCCGGTGACCGGCGGGCAGATCCTGCTGGGCGGACGGGACGTTACCGGCTTGCCCACCCACAGGCGGGGAGCGGTGATCGTGTTCCAGGACCTGCGGCTGTTCCCCCACATGACGGCGGCGGAGAACGTGGCCTTTCCCCTGAAGATGCGGGGCGTGGACCGCCGGCGGCGGCTGGAGCGGGCGGAGGAACTGCTGGAGCGGGTCCACCTGTCCGGCTGCGGCCGGCGGCGGATCGCCACCCTCTCCGGCGGCCAGCAGCAGCGGGTGGCCCTGGCCAGGGCCCTGGCGGCGGAGCCCGCCCTGCTGCTGCTGGACGAGCCCTTCTCCTCCCTGGACGAGGACCTGCGGGAGGACATGCGGCGGCTGGTCCTGGCCCTACACCGGGAGTTTGCCGTCACCACTGTGCTGGTGACCCACGACCAGCGGGAGGCACTGGCCATGAGCGACCAGGTGGCAGTGCTGCTGGAGGGGGAGATCGTCCAGCAGGGCACGCCGGAGGCGGTCTACGGCCACCCGGTGAACCGCCGGGCGGCGGAGTACTTCGGACGTAGCGCCTGTCTTGCGGGCCGCGTGGAGGAGGGTGTTTTCCGATCCCGCTGCCTCACCTGTCCGGCGGACCTGCCGGCGGGGCGGTATCAGGCGCTGCTGCGGCCCGCCGCCCTGGACCTGACGGCGCCGGGGCCGCTGGAACTGACCCTTGCGGAGAAGCGGTTCCGGGGGACAGACACCCTCACCCGCTGGGCCATGGCGGACGGTACGGCGGTGGAGCTCCCGCTGCCGGAGCCGCCGCCCTGGCCGGTGGGCCATCGCCTGCGCTGCCGGGTGGATGCAGCGAAGCTCCTGTTTTACCCCGACGAGGAGGATACCAGCATTGGATAGAGCGCTGATCTGTTTTACCCGGGCGCCCCTGCCGGGGCGGACCAAGACCCGGCTGCAGCCGGTCCTCTCCGGAGCGGCCTGCGCCGCCCTCCACACCGCCTTTCTCCTGGACATCGCCCAGGTGTGCCGGCAGGTGGCGGCGGCGTTGTACGTGGCCTACGCCCCGGAGGGGGGGCAGGGGAGACTGCCGGAGCTGTTCCCCTCTGCCCGGGAGCTTTTTCCCCAGGAGGGGGAGGACCTGGGGGCGCGGATGGCCGCCGCCATGGGACGGGTGCTGGCCCTGGGCTACAGCCCCTGCGTCCTCATCGGCTCCGACCTGCCCCTGCTGACCCCCGCCCACCTGGAAGGGGCCTTCCGGGCCCTGGAGGGGGCGGACGCCACCCTGGGCCCCACCGCCGACGGGGGTTACTACCTGGTGGGGCTCAGGGAGCCCTGCCCGCCCCTCTTCGCCGGCAAGCGCTACGGCTGCGGCGACGTCTACGGCGACGCCGTGGCGGCCCTTCAGGCGGCGGGGGTGTCCTTCGCCCCGGCCCCGGCCTGCCCGGATGTGGACACACCGGAGGACCTGGCGGCCATGAGGGGGGCCCTGGCCGGGTCCCGCAGCCACACCGCCCGGTGCCTGGAGCGGATCTTTTCCACGGGAGGCGGCCTATGATCCATCAGGAAGCATTTCAGAGATATGTGCGCAGCGAGGCCTTCCTCGCCCCGCTGGGCCTGCCGGCGGGAACGGAGATCCCCTTTGCCTCCCTGGGCCGGGGGGAGTACAACGCCAACTTCCGTTTTATCCACCCCCGCACCGGAGAGCCGCTGGTGCTGCGGGTGAACACCGGCAGCCAGATGCACCTGCCCCACCAGATCGCCTATGAGTTCTCAGCCCTCACGGACCTCCTGCCCACGGGCCGCACCCCCAGGCCTCTCTTCTATGACGACAGCCGGACCGTCCTGCCCTACGGGACACTGGTGATGACCTGGCTGCCGGGCCGGCACCTGCGGTACGAGGCGGACATGGGGGCGGCGGCGGAGATCCTGGCGGATATCCACGCCCTGCCGGTGCCGGAGGGCACCCGGCTGCTGCGGCCCCGGCGCCCGGCGGAGAGCATCTACCGGGAGTGCCTGGACATGGCGGCGCACTACTTTGCCTGGCCGGAGGCGGACCGCGAGATCTGCCGCCTGTTGGAGGCCCTGGTCCGGGAGGTGGGCCGTCTGCCCCTGGCGGAGCCCTCGCCGGCCCCGACGGCCATCGTCAGCACGGAGCTCAACTCCGGCAATTTCCTCATCAACCCCGGCGACCGCAGCTACCTGGTGGACTGGGAGAAGCCGGTCATCTCCGAGCCCGCCCAGGACCTGGGCCACTTCCTGGCCCCCACCACCACCTTCTGGAAGACGGACACCATCCTCTCCCCGGAGGACATGGGGAACTTCCTCCGGCGGTACAAGGCAGCCGCAGGAGGCCGCTTCGATACGGGGGCCCTCTCCCGGCGGCTGCCCCTCTACCTCACCGTCACCTGCCTGCGGGGGGTGACCTGGTGCGCCATGGCCCTGGTGGAGTACGCCGGGCCGGACCGGGCTATCACCAACGCCGACACCCTGGCGAAGCTCCGGCAGTATTTGTCGGAGGACTTCCTCACCCATATCCTGGAGACCTATGTCCGCCGGGATTTTCTCAGGGGGTGGCGGGATAGATGACGCTCTCCCTGATCATCCCCGTGTACAACGAGCGCGCCGCCATCGGAGCCTGTCTTGCCAACCTGGCGGCCCTGGAGGGGGAGGTGGAGGTGCTCTTTGCCGACGGCGGCAGCACCGACGGCACGGCGGAGGCCATCGCCGCCGCCGGGTACCGGGTCCTCTCCTGTCCCAAGGGCCGGGCGGCCCAGATGAACGCCGCCGCCGGGGCGGCAGGGGGAGAGGTGCTGTGGTTCAGCCACTGCGACAGCCTGCTGCCCCCCGACGGGCCGGAGCAGATCCGCCGGGCCGCGGCGGCGGGGGCGGCGTTCGGCTGCTTCCATATCGCCTTTGACTACGACGGACCCTTCATGGGCTGCAACACCTTTTTCTCCAACTTCCGGGCCCGGCGCTGGCACATCGCCTTCGGGGACCAGGGGATCTTTGTCCGCCGGGACCTCTTCGAGGAGCTGGGAGGCTTTCCCAACCTGCCTCTGATGGAGGACTACGAGCTCTCCCGCCGGATGAAGGCCCGGAAGATCCCGCTGACGGTGCTGCCGGGCCGGATCGTCACCTCCGCCCGCCGCTACCGCCGGAAAAATCCCCTCCTCACCATGGCAAAAATGTTTTACCTCCGCTGCCTCTACCGGGCGGGGGTGGATATCGAGAAGATCGCCCGCCTCTACCGGGATGTCCGGTGAGGGCGGGCGGCCCTTTTCCGGGCCTGCGGGGCCCGGAGACGCTTCACAAATTATTTACACCGGACCAGTAAGTTTTGCTTGCGAAATATGACACAATCGAGTATAATGCTGTTTGTTGAGCAGCTGTAGGGGCGCTTGACGAGTACAACAGGTAACGCGGTTCCCCATGCGCGGGGGGCGCAGAACATTTTGGAAGGAATGAACACGAATGAGCGCATCCAGAGAAAAGAAAAAGCGGCAGGAGTATTTCGCCGGCGGCGGCGTTGATCCCAAGGCCGCCCGTCTGGCGGAGCAGAAGGCCGCCGAAAAGAAGGCAAAGATCCTCTACTCCTCCCTGGCCATCCTCTTTGTGGTGGTGGCGGTCTTCCTGCTGGTGTACAACTCCGGCATCATCCAGCGCAGCCAGACCGCTGTGACCATCGACGGCGAGAAGTATACCGTGGCTGATGCCGCCTACTACTACCAGGATTCTTACCAGAACTTCCTCAACACCTACGGCAGCTACGCCTCCCTCTTCGGCCTGGATACCACCCAGTCCCTGAAGACCCAGTACTACAGCGAGGACATGACCTGGGACGAGTACTTCAAGGACCAGGCCGTCAGCACCATGCAGTTTGTCCACGCCGTCCTGGCCAAGGCCCAGGAGGAGGGCATGACCCTGGAGGACGCGGAGCTGGAGACCTTTGACGCCACCGTGGAGGCCCTGGAGAGCCAGGCCGCCCAGTATGGCTACAACTACAAGACCTACCTCAAGATGATCTACGGCTCCGTGATGACCCCGGAGATCTATGAGTCCAACCTGAAGGATCAGCTGCTGGTGAGCAAGTATGCCTCCGCCTACAGCGACAGCCTCAGCTTCACCGACGACGAGATCCAGGCCTACTACGAGGAGAACAAGAACACCTACGACTACGTGAACGGTGAGTATGTCTCCATCTCCGGCAGCCCGGAGACCAAGACCGACGAGGAGGGCAACACCATCGAGGCCACCGAGGAGGAGAAGACCGCCGCCATGGAGGCCGCCAAGGAGACCGCCGACGCTATTCTGGCGGCCTATGAGGCCGGCGGCGACCTGGAGGCTCTGGCGGAGGAGTACGGCGCCACCTACACCAGCAATGACGAGATGGCCTACAGCTCCACCTACGTCTACGGCGACTGGTTCTTTGACGAGGCCCGCACCGCCGGCGACACCGCGGTCCTGGAGGATACCTCCTACAGCCGCTACTTTGTGGCGGTGTTCCATGACCGGCAGCAGGATGACGCCCTGGACTACAACGTCCGCCATATCCTGGTCACAGAGGACAATCTGGAGCTGGGTGAGGACGAGGAGGCCACCGACGAGATGATCCTCGCCAAGGCTCAGGAGATCCTGGACAGCTGGGACGGCACCGAGGAGGGCTTCGCCGCTCTGGCGGAGGAGTACTCCCAGGATGCCGGCAGCAAGGACAACGGCGGTCTCTATGAGAACGTGACCAAGGGTTACATGGATTCCAATTTCGAGGACTGGTGCTATGAGAGCGGCCGCAAGGCGGGAGACACCGGCATCGTGGAGAGCTCCTACGGCCAGCACATCATGTACTTTGTTGGCTACGGCACCACGCCCTATTGGTATTCCGCCTGCGAGAGCGCGCTGATCAGCAACGCCTACAGCGAGTGGCAGACGGAGATGACCGAGAGCGTCACCGCCGAGGTGAACGAGAGCGGCATGGCCAGCATCGGCTGATTTTCCGGCAGTATACCCAGTTATGAACGGGCCGGTCTTGCCTCCAGGCAAGACCGGCCCTTCCGTATTCCGGCCGGTTTTCCGGCTTTCCAGAGAAAGGATAGGGCGGCGTAAGCCGCCGGGTGTGTGAATGAGCGAACGATTTCTGCGCAATGAGATGTTGCTGGGGTCCGCGGCCATGGAGCGGCTGGCGGCCGCCCACGTCTGCGTCATCGGCCTGGGGGGCGTGGGGAGCTACGCCGTGGAGGCCCTGGCCCGGGTAGGCGTGGGGGAGCTGACCCTGGTGGACCAGGACGTGTATGGTGAGAGCAACCTCAACCGCCAGCTGGGGGCCCTGTACTCCACCCTGGGCCGGAGCAAGGCGGAGGTCCTGGCCCGGCGGGTGGGGGACATCAACCCGGACTGTGTGGTCCACCCGGTGGTGGGGCGCTATGCGGCGGAGGACCGGGAGCGGTTCTTCGGCCCCTACGACTATATCGCCGACGCCATCGACCTGGTGTCCTGCAAGGTGGACCTCATCTGCCAGGCGGTGGAGCGGGGGATCCCCATCCTCTCCGCCCTGGGTACCGGCAACAAGCTGGACCCCTCCCTGGTGGAGGTGACGGACCTGAGCAAAACGAAGGGGTGTCCCCTGGCCCGGGTCATGCGCCGGGAGTTGGGCCGCCGGGGCATCCGCCGCCTGAAGGTGGTGTACAGCCCCGAGGAGGCGGCCCCCTGCGCGGCCCTGGAGGCGCCGCCGCCGGGGCGGCGCAGCGTCCCCGCCAGCGTGCCCTGGGTGCCCTCCGTGGCGGGGCTCATGATGGGCGGCGCCATTGTCATGGACCTGGTCAGGGAACTGCTGCCGGGAGAGGAGGAAGCGCGATGATGCTGACAGGCACCCTGGTCAACGCCGCCGGCATTCTTCTGGGCGGCGGCGCGGGTCTCCTGGTCCACCGGCTTATGCGCCGGGGGGTGCCGGAGCGCTACAGCGACATGGTGATGAAGGGCATCGGCCTTTGCACCGTCTACATCGCCGCCACCGGCCTCCTGGACGGCAGCAAGTCCCTGGTGACCATCCTCTCGGTGGTGCTCGGGGCCATCCTGGGGGAGTGGCTGGACCTGGATGGGAAGATCCGTGCCCTCAGCGAGAAGCTGGAGCAGCGGTTTGCCCGGCAGGGGGACGCCGGCTTTGCCCAGGGCTTCATGGCGGCCACCCTGCTCTTCTGCGTGGGCACCATGGCCATCAAGGGCTCCCTGGACGGAGGCCTCCGGGGCGACCACGCCACGCTGTACGCCAAGTCCGTCATGGACACCATCAGCGCCTGCATCTTCTCCTCCACCCTGGGGCTGGGGGTGCTGTTTTCCGCCGTGCCGGTGGTCCTCTACCAGGGGGCCATCACCCTGCTGGCCTCCGTGGCGGGGCCCTACCTGGGGGATGGGGTGATCGCGGAGATGAACACGGTGGGCTCCCTGCTGCTGCTGGGGCTGTCCCTGGACCTGCTGGGCATCACCCATCTGAAGCTCATGAACTATATCCCCGCCATGTTCCTGCCCATCCTCCTGTGCCTGTTCCTGTGAGGCGGCGGCCCGGTACAAAATACCCAAAACGGTCTGACAAACGGCCATAAAGAGAAAAACAAGTTGTCACAGCGCGTTTTTTGTGGTACAGTGGAGTACAGACCAGAAATAAGGTGGTACAGACCATGGATAATCATATTTTTCGCAGCGCCCTGGGGGGATTCAACCGCCAGGATGTGACGGAATATATCGAGCGCACCGGCAAGGAGGCGGCGGAGGCCGCCCGGCAGCTGGAGGAGCAGATCAAGACCCTCCAGGACAGCGAGGCGGAGGCCCGGGAGGCCCTGGACGCCCGCACCCAGGAGAAGGAGGAGCTGGAGCGGCAGCTCCAGGATATGACCGAGCAATACACCCAGGCCAAGGAGAACTGGGACGCCCAGAGCCGGGCCGCGGCGGACCTCCGGGCGGAGGCGGACCGGCAGGCGGCGGAGATCCGGGACCTCACCGGGGAGAAGGAAACGCTCTTCCGCCGGGTACAGGAGCTGGAGGCCCAGGCGGAGCGCCTGCGCCGGGAGAAGGAACGCCTGACCCAGCTGGAGCTGGACGCGAAGCGCCGCTCTGAGGAGACGGAGGCCAAGGCCGGCGAGGAGGCCCGGGGCGTGGTGGAGGCCGCCCGCCGCCAGGCGGCGGAGATCACCGACAGGGCCCAGACCCAGGCGGGGGACATTGTCTCCAAGGCCAAGACCCAGGCGGAGGCCATCGAGGCGGAGGCCAGGGCCCAGGCGGAGGTCCTCCTGCGGGAGACGGAGGAGCAGGTGGAGGGCACCGTGAGCCAGTTCGGGGCCCTGTTCAGCTCCTTTGAAACCATCACCGGCCACCTGGCCAACGAGCTGCGGAAGATGGACGTGACGGTGTCCCAGCTGCCCATCAGCTTCAACCACCTGCGGGACAGCCTGCAGACCCTCCTGGAGCGGGCAAAAAAGCGGTAAATCATTTGTGCTGCGGGAGCAGCGCCCTGTAGGGGCGCTGCTCCTTTTATCTGGCGCCCTGCCGCCATACCGGAAAAATGCCGGACCGGCCACAGGGCCGGCGTTGCCTTTTCCCGGGGAGTATGGTATGCTGGTGGCACCGGGAGGACCCGGACAACAGCGATGGAGGAAAGCGATATGAGTAAACCTGTACTGGTGGTGCTGGCCGCCGGCATGGGCAGCCGGTACGGCGGCCTCAAGCAGATGGACCCCGTGGGCGGCCACGGCCAGAGCATCATCGACTATTCGATCTACGACGCCCGGCGGGCGGGCTTCGAGACGGTGATCTTCGTCATCAAGCACGAGATCGAGGCGGACTTCAAGGAGCTGGTGGGCAGCCGGATCAGCCGGGGAATCCGGGTGGAGTATGCCTATCAGTCCCTGGACGACCTGCCGGCGGGCTATCAGGTCCCCGCCGGGCGGAAAAAGCCCTGGGGCACCACCCATGCGGTGCTGGCGGCCCGGGACCTCATCGACGGGCCCTTCGCGGTGATCAACGCCGACGACTACTACGGCCCGGAGGCCTACCGGATCATTTTTGACTACCTCTCCACCCACGCCGACGAGCCGACGGGCTGCCGCTACGCCATGGCGGGCTACCTTCTGGGCAACACCGTGACGGAGCACGGCAGCGTGGCCCGGGGTGTCTGCCAGGTGGACGCCGACGGCGTTCTGGAGGACGTGGTGGAGCGGACCCAGATCGAAAAGGATGGCAAGGATGCACGCTTTACAGAGGATGGCGGCCAGACCTGGACGCCTCTGCCGGGCAGCACTCTGGTCTCCATGAACTTCTGGGGCTTCCAGCGCAGCTTCATGGACGAGGCCCAGGCCCGCCTCCCCGGTTTTCTGGACCAGATTATGGCCCGGAACCCGGAGAAGGGGGAGGTGTACCTGCCCCTGGTGGTGAGCCAGATGATCCACGAGGGCCGGGCCCAGGTGAAGGTGCTGCCCAGCCACGACAAGTGGTACGGCGTCACCTACCGGGAGGATAAGCCCTCGGTGGTGGCGGCCCTGGCGGAGAAGACCGCCCGGGGAGAGTACCCGGAGAACCTGTGGGGCGTATAGGGAATTTGCTTTACAGCAGGAGAGGCCCCCGGAGCATGTGCTCCGGGGGCCTCTCCTGCAAAATATTACTCACAGGTCCGGGTGGCGGTCCAGAACTTTGTGGATGGTCAGGCGGTAGACAATAACGCTGACCACCGGGGCGACGATGTCGGATACCGGCTCCGCCCAGAAGGCCATCCTGGCCTCGAAGAACACCGGGATCAGGAAGAGGGCAAGGAAGTAGACCGCCTTGCGGAAGGCGGAGAGGGCGAAGGCGATCTTCACCTGGCCCATGCCGGTGAAGCCGTCCACGATCTCGTACTGGACCCCCAGGGGGATGATGGCCAGGGTGCAGGTGCCGATGGCCCACAGGGACAGCTGGCTCACCGCCGGGTCCTGGGTGAACAGCCGGACGAACAGGTGGCCGCCCACCCGGGCCAGGACGAACAGCAGGGCGGTGTAGGCCACGCACAGCTTCACGATCTCCTTCTGGGCGTCCAGGACCCGCTGCTTGTTCCGGGCCCCGTAGTTGAAGGCCAGGATGCTCTGGGTGCCGCCGGAGATGCCCCCCAGGGGCATGGTCACCACCAGCATGAAGCTCTGGGCGATGGTGGCGCAGGTCACCAGCATGTCCCCCTGGTCCGCTCCGCCATAGCGCTGGAGGATGGCGTTCATGGCGATGATCATCACATTGTCGATGGCGATAATGATAAATGGTGTAAAGCCGATGGCCAGTACATGGACCATGATGGGGAGGCTGTAGCCCCCCAGGCTGATCCGCAGCCGGGTCCGTTTCCCCAGGAGGAAGAGAAGGCCGTATCCGGCGCTGGCCATCTGGGACAGCACCGTGGCCAGGGCCGCGCCGGACACCCCCATGTCCAGCAGGAAGATGAACACCGGGTCCAGGGCGATGTTCAGCGCCGCCCCCAGCAGTACCAGGCGCATGCTCACCTTGGCGAAGCCCTGGGCCAGGATGAACTGGCTGAGGCCGGTGGAGAGGAGGGCGAAGACCGTGCCGCTGAGGTACACGGTGAAATAGGCGTTGGCGTAGGGGTAGGTGGCGTCGCTGGCGCCGAAGAGGTAGAGCATGGGCCGCCGCAGGGGGATCACCACGGCGGTGAGGACCGCGGCGGCGGCCAGCAGCATCACGAAGCAGTTGGCCAGGATCCGGCGGGCCCGTTCCTCGTTGCCCTCCCCCAGGCTGATGCCCATCAGCGGGGCCCCGCCCACGCCGATGAGGAAGGCTACGGAGCCCACCATGGTCACCACCGGGCCGCGGACCCCCACGCCGGCCAGGGCGATATCCCCCACTTCGGGAATATTGCCGATGTACATCCGGTCCACGATGCTGTATAATACACTGACGAACTGGGCAAGCATGCTGGGGATGGCGATGCGCCGCACCAGCTGCCGGATATTGTCCCGGCTCAGATCGTTCTCAAGAGCCATGTTGTCCCACCCCGCTTTCGCACTCTCTATCCGGGAAGCCGGGAGATTATAGCACAGGCGGGGGAAAATGGCAAGGGGCGGGCGGCATCTTTTTCCAAAAGAGAAAATTTATTTTTTGAGTGGAAAAAATCCAGGAAAAAGAGTATCATACTACTATCACCGTGAGAGGGGATGCCAAATGATCTTTTATTTTTCCGCTACGGGCAACAGCAAATATGTGGCCGAGCGCATTGCCGGGGCCACCGACGACCATGTGATCTTCCTGCGGGACGTGATCCGCAGCCGCTGCTACCAGTTCGACGTGAGCCAGGAGAAGCGGATCGGCTTTGTGACGCCGACCTACTACTACGGCCTGCCCAGTGTGATGTCCTTCTTTCTGGAGAAGCTGAAGCTCACCGGGTACCGGGACCAGTATGTCTATCTGGTGCTCACCTGCGGCAAAACCACCGGCGACGCCGCCGGCCAGATGGGGAAGCTCCTCAAGGCCAAGGGGATCACCCTCTCCGCCCAATTCGGCATCCCCATGGTGGACAACTTCATTCCTCTCTTCAAGATCGACAGCCAGGAGGAGATCGAGCGGAAGCTGGACGCCGCTGAGGAGTATATCGACGAGGCCCGGCGGGTGATCCGTGCCCGGGGGACCGGGGACTACAACCGCTGCCAGGGGGCGGCGCCGGGGGTGGTCACCACGGTGGCCTACAGCGCCTATGCCCACGGCCGTTCCACCAGACCCTTCCTGGTCACCGACGCCTGCATCGGCTGCGGGCTGTGCCAGGAGATCTGCCCCTGCGGGGCCATTGCCCTGACGGAGGGGAAGCCGGTATGGGTCAAGTCCCAGTGCGTGCGGTGCCTTGGGTGCATCCACCGCTGCCCCACCAGGGCCATCCGCTGGAAGCGGGCCGACGAGGACCGGGGCCGCTACTACAACCCCCGGGTGGAGCCCTACCGCCCGCTGACCTGAGCGGGGGAGCGGTTTCCCGCCGGCGGGAAAAGACCGCCGCCCAACTGCGAATGGTGTGCGCCGCTGCCGGCGATGGACTGGCAGCGGCGCCATTTTGTGTCATTTTAGGCCATTAAGTGAAAACCTTAACAATTTGTTAATGATTTACCTATCTACATTTGCGGCGATCTGTGTTATAATGCGTGGAAAATGGGCGTGTTATGAGGTTATGCCGGTGTTCCGGCTTCCAAAGAAAGGAGAACGAGCGGTCCCACCGGGACCGAAAGACAGATATGAACCAGCAAGCGGAAAACACCTTGGCTCTGGGAATCGACATCGGTTCCACAACGGCCAAGGTGGTTTTAGTGGACAATGGAAAGGTCCTGTACGAAAAATATCAGCGGCACTTCTCCCAGGTGCGGCAGAAAACCCTGGAGCTGCTGGCGGAGGCGGCCCCTCTGGCGGGTGACCGGCCTTTGACGGCGGCCATCTCCGGCTCCGCCGGCCTGGGCCTGGCCCAGGCGGCCAAGGTGCCCTTCGTCCAGGAGGTGTTCGCCACCGGCGAGGTGGTCAAGCAGCTGGAGCCGGACACCTCCGTGGTCATCGAGCTGGGGGGAGAGGACGCCAAGATCATCTTCTTTGACGGCGGCATCGACGAGCGGATGAACGGCTCCTGCGCCGGCGGCACCGGGGCCTTCATCGACCAGATGGCCACGCTCCTGAATGTGACGGCGGACGAGCTGGACGAGCTGAGTCTGGGCAGCCAGCGGCTCTACCCCATCGCCTCCCGGTGCGGCGTGTTCGCCAAGACGGATATCCAGCCCCTCCTCAACCAGGGGGCCCGCCACGAGGACGTGGCCGCCAGCATCTACCAGGCGGTGGTGAACCAGACCATCGCGGGGCTGGCCCAGGGCCGGAAGATCACCGGGAAGGTGCTGTTTCTGGGGGGACCCCTCTACTACTGCAAGGGCCTGCGCCGCCGGTTCCAGGAGACGTTGAAGCTCCCCGACGACCAGGCGGTGTTCCCGGAGTACGGCCGCTTCGCCGTGGCCATGGGCGCGGCTCTCTACGGCGCCCGGGCGGGGGAGACCTGCACTATGGCGCAGCTGCGCCGGCAGATCGGGGAGAGCGTCTCCACCCGGTCCGAGGCCAATCTCCTGCCGCCCCTCTTCGAGACGGAGGAGGACTACCAGGAGTTCCGGCAGCGCCACAGCGCCGCCGACGTGGTCCGGCGGGACATCCGGGACTACCGGGGGGACGCGTGGCTGGGCATCGACTGCGGCAGTACCACCACCAAGGTGGCCCTCCTCAGCGCGGACAGGGAGCTGCTCTATACCTACTACGCCTCCAACCGGGGCAACCCGGTGCAGATCGTGAAGGAGCAGCTGGAGGAGATCTACAGCCTCTGCGGCGACCGGGTGACCATCCGCGGCAGCGCCGTCACCGGCTACGGCGAGGAGCTGATCCGGGCGGCCTTCAACGTGGACAAGGGCGTGGTGGAGACCATCGCCCACTACACCGCCGCCAAGTACTTCTGCCCCCAGGTGGACTTCATCCTGGACATCGGCGGCCAGGACATCAAGTGCTTCAAGATCAAGAACGGGGCCATCGACTCCATCATGCTCAACGAGGCCTGCTCCTCCGGCTGCGGGTCCTTCATTGAGACCTTTGCCAAGTCCATGGGCTACGACGTGGCTGCCTTCGCGGAGAAGGGCCTCCACAGCAGGGCGCCGGTGAACCTGGGCAGCCGCTGCACCGTGTTCATGAACTCCTCCGTCAAGCAGTCCCAGAAGGACGGCGCCACCGTGGAGGATATCTCCGCGGGCCTCTCCGTCAGCGTGGTGAAGAACGCCATCTACAAGGTCATCCGGGCGGGCAGCGCCGATGAGCTGGGGGACCACGTGGTGGTCCAGGGGGGCACCTTCTACAACGACGCGGTGCTCCGGGCCTTTGAGATGGAGCTGGGGAAGGACGTGATCCGGCCCGCCATCGCCGGCCTCATGGGGGCCTACGGCGCGGCCCTCTACGCCATGGACCTGAAAAAGAGCGCCATTACCACGGCGGAGGGCCTCAAGTCCTTCGTCCACACCGCCAAGGCCGCCACCTGCCAGGGCTGCACCAACCACTGCCGCCTCACCATCAACAGCTTTGTGGGCGGCAAGAAGTTCATCTCCGGCAACCAATGCCAGAAGGGCCTGGGGATCAAGGTGGATGAGGAGGTACCCAACCTCTACGCCTGGAAGCGGGATACCCTCATGGCCCTGGAGCCCGGGGAGGGGAAGCGGGGCACCATCGGTCTGCCTCTGGCCCTGGGCATGTACGAGCTGCAGCCCCTGTGGCACGCCTTTTTCCGGAGCCTCGGGTTCCGGGTGGAGGTGTCGGGCCTGTCCTCCCGGCGGATCTACGAGAAGGGCCAGTTTTCCATCCCCTCGGACACCGCCTGCTACCCCGCCAAGATCATGCACGGCCATATGGAGTTGCTGCTGGAGCGGGGGGTGGACGCCATCTTCTACCCCTGCCTTACCTACAATGTGGACGAGAAGGAGAGCGACAACCACTACAACTGCCCCGTGGTGGCCTACTACTCCGAGCTGCTCCACGGCAATATGGACGATCTCCAGCAGACCAATTTCCTCTACCCCTTCCTGAACATCAACGACCGGAAGGAGCTGACCAAGGAGCTGGAGCGGTGCCTGACTCCGGTGTTCCCGGGCATCACGAAAAAGGAGGTCCGGCAGGCGGTGGACGACGCCTTCGCTGCCTATGAGAAGCACATGCTGGAGGTCCGGCGGAAGGGAGAGGAGGCGGTGGCCTGGGCCCGCGCCCACGGCAAGCCCATCATGATCCTGGCGGGCCGCCCCTACCACATCGACCCGGAGATCGGCCACGGCATCGACAAGCTGGCGGCCTCCCTGGGCTTCGTGGTGGTCAGCGAGGACAGCGTGTGCCATCTGGCGGACCCGGTGCCGGTCCACGTCCTCAACCAGTGGACCTACCACGCCCGGCTCTACCGGGCGGCCCGGTACGCCTGCGAGCACGCCGACACCCAGCTGGTGCAGCTGGTGAGCTTCGGCTGCGGCGTGGACGCCATCACCACCGACGAGGTACGGCGGATTCTGGAGGAGTCCGGGAAGCTGTATACACAGATCAAAATTGACGAAATTACCAACCTGGGCGCGGTGAAGATCCGGCTGCGGAGCCTCATCGGCGCCCTGGAGGAGAAGGGAGGCGCTGCGGTATGACCGTTGACAAGGAGAAGGGCTATGTGGTCTTTACCGAGGAGATGAAAAAGACCCACACCATTCTGGTGCCCAACATGCTGCCCATGCACTTCAAGATCATCGGCAAGGTGATGGAGAAGGTGGGCTACCGGGTGGAGCTGCTGGAGACCAGCGGCCAGCGCATCGCGGAGACCGGCCTCAAGTACGTCCACAACGACACCTGCTACCCCGCCATCCTGGTGATCGGGCAGTTCATCGACGCCATCCAGAGCGGGAAGTACGACCCGGAGAAGGTGGCGCTGATCCTGTTCCAGACCGGCGGCGGCTGCCGGGCCTCCAACTACATCCACCTCCTGCGGAAGGCCCTGGAGAAGGCGGGCTACGGCGATGTGCCGGTGATCTCCCTGAGTATGACGGGCCTGGAGAAGCACCCCGGCTTTCAGCTGAACATAAAGCTGGTACGGCGGATGATGTACGGCGTGCTCTACGGCGACCTCCTCATGACCCTGGTGAACCAGACCAAGCCCTACGAGGTGGAGCCCGGCAGCGCCCAGGCCCTGGCGGACAGGTGGACGGAACGGCTGGCCTGGGAGATGACCGAGGGCGGCAAGGCCAACTACCGCCAGGTGAAGCAGAATTACCGGAAGATCCTGGAGGATTTCGCCGCGCTGCCGGTGGAGCGCACCGACAAGGTGCTGGTGGGCATCGTGGGAGAGATCTACGTGAAGTACTCCCCCCTGGGCAACAACAACCTGGAGCAGTTCCTGGTGGACGAGGGGGCGGAGGTGGTGATCCCCGGCCTTCTGGACTTCTGCCTGTACTGCGTGTACAACAACCTCCTGGACCACAAGTTCTATGGTATGCAGAAGAAGGTCCAGTGGGCTTACCGCATCGCCTATCAGTACCTGCTGGGCAAGGAGCGGGATATGATCGAGGCCATCAACGCCCACGGCCGCTTTGCCCCACCCACCCTCTTCACCCACACCATCAGCCTGGTCCAGGGGACCATCAGTATGGGCGTGAAGATGGGGGAGGGCTGGCTCCTGACGGCGGAGATGCTGGAGCTGGCGGACAAGGGCGTGAAGAACATCGTCTGCACCCAGCCCTTCGGCTGCCTTCCCAACCACATCTGCGGCAAGGGCATGATGAAGCCCATCAAGGCCCGGAACCCGGAGGTGAACATCGTGGCCATCGACTACGACGCCGGCGCCACCCGGGTCAACCAGGAGAACCGCCTGAAGCTGATGCTGGCCAACGCCCGGCCCCGGTCGGAGCAGGTCACTGCCTGACAGACAGACAAAGGCCGCCGCGCCCATTGTGGGCGCGGCGGCCTTTTGCATGTGGGGGCAGGGGACGTCAGGCGTTGACCAGGAAGTCCTTCTGCTCCTGTCGGACGGACTGAATGTCCCTCTGGCACTGGTCTTGGCTTGTC
>CALWYI010000019.1 GCA_944385715.1 uncultured Oscillospiraceae bacterium
CCGGCATGGGTATTTCCCAGGGCTGGACGGCTCTTGTTGGTCCGGCTCTGCTGGTAGGCGTTCTGGGTTATGTTATCGGTAACTATGCCGGTACCTTCGTTGGTATTGCCCTGGGTGCCTGATCTGAGCGCTGAATGTGAAAGAGGGAACGCCCCATTCGGGGCGTTCCCCACGTTATAAGAGAAAACCGGGTAAGAGTAAACGGAAGGACTTGTGCGCCTGCCATATTGGATCCTGCCGCAATATGCAGACCCGGAAGGTGGAGAAGAAAGGAGCGAGCATATGAACCAAAGCGTCGCCTGCGTGCCCAAGGCCCGGGAGCTGCCGGAGGGGTTCGTCTATCTGGACGAGCTCATCGAGGACTGCATCATCGACGCCAAGTACGCGGGAACAGACAACTTTATGGGCCGGCCCGCCGACGGCTATGAGCAGCCCCTGGTGGTGGCGAGCCGCCAGGTGGCGGAGGGCTGCGTGAAGGCGGCGGACATCCTGCGCGGGCAGGGCTACCTGCTGAAAATCTTCGATGCCTACCGTCCCCAGCGGGCGGTGAACGACTTCTGCCGCTGGGGGGAGGACATGGCGGACCAGCGCCGCAAGCCCATCCATTACCCCAATATTGAAAAGCACCGGATGTTCGACGAGGGCTACATTGCCCGGAAGTCCACCCACACCCGGGGCTGCTCCGTGGACCTGACCATTGTGGACAGGAAGACCCATCAGGAGGTGGACATGGGGGCCATCTTCGACTACATGGACCCCCGCAGCTGGCCGGACAGCCCGGAGGTGACGGAGGCCCAGCGGAAAAACCGCTACATCCTGCGGGACGCTATGCTGGCCTGCGGTTTTGAACCCTTGGAAAACGAATTCTGGCATTTTATTATTACGCCGGAGCCCTACCCGGACACCTATTTCGATTTCCCCATTCGCTGACAGGCGAAGAGACTGCCCCCGGCAGGCGTGGGCGCCTGCCGGGGGCAGTCTCCTTGGAAAGGGGCCGTCTCTCAGAAGAAGGTGGGGGTCATGGCCCACACGGAGACGCAGTCCTCCTGGTCGTTGTTGAGGTATTTGTGGGGGATGGTGCTGCGGAAGTAGATGCTGTCCCCCTCGTTGAGCCGGTATTCCTTGCCATCCAGCAAAACCGTCAGCGTACCTTTGAGCACAAAGCCGCACTCCTCCCCCTCGTGGGTGACCATCTCGTGGGAGTAGGACTCCCCGCCCTTGAGGGTGACCCGCACCAGGTCCAGGATGTGGCCCAGGCGGCTGGAGGTGAAGAGCTCGTAGATCCCGTGGCCCTGGTCGGTGATCATCTTCTTGTGCTCCCCCCGGCGGGTGATCCTGGCGGTCCGGGCGTTGTCGTTTTCAAAGAAATAGTTGATATCCGTGCCCAGGGCCTGGGCGATGCGGTAGAGGTTCACCACGGAGGGCACCACCAGATTCCGCTCGATCTGGCTGATGAGGCCGGTGCTGACGCCGCTTTTTTCCGCCAGCTCGGTGATGCGCATCCCCTTGGTCTTGCGCAGCTCCTTCAGCCGCGTGCCGATGGGAAACTCCATGCTATGCCTCCTTCCGCAGATAATATCCACCATTGAAATCTTCGATAAGCTTAGTTTAACCGAAAAACCAAAATAGGTCAACCCGTCGGGGAAAAATTCCCGATTCCGCTGCCGGGTGCCCCTCGACAACGGCGGGGGGCTGTGATACGATAAACAAAAAGGAGAGGAGGCGGGGCCCTTGGAGAGGATAACGGAGGAGCTGGTCCGCAGGCTCCTTCCGCCCCGCCGGGCGGACGGCCACAAGGGGGACTTCGGCAGGATTTACGTAGCGGCGGGGTCCGTGGGCTACACCGGCGCGCCGGTGTACGCTGCCGAGGCCGCGTCCAGGACCGGGAGCGGCCTGGTGTTCGTGGGGGTGCCGGAGGCGGTGTACCCCATCGTGGCCGCCCGGTGCGCCACGGCCATGGCCCAGCCCCTGCCGGAGGACCGGGAGGCGCTGCTGGAGCAGCTGAGCCGTTGTGACGCAGTGGTGCTGGGTCCGGGCCTGGGCCGCGCGCCCCGGACGGAGGAGCTGGTGCTGTTCCTGCTGGAGCGCCTGGAGAAGCCGGTGGTCCTGGACGCCGACGGCATAAACGCCGCCGCGGCGCATATACATGTGCTGAGAGACCGGCGGGGCCCCACGGTGGTCACGCCCCACGAGGGGGAGTTCCTCCGCCTGGGGGGCGATCTGTCCCGGGGACGGGAGGATGCCGCTCTGGCCATGGCCCGGGCGCTGGGCTGCGTGGTGGTCCTCAAGGGGCCGGGGACCGTGGTGGCCGCGCCGGACGGCCGGACCCGGCTGAACACCACCGGCAACTGCGGCATGGCCAAGGGGGGCAGCGGCGACATCCTGGCCGGGATGATCGCGTCCCTGATCGGACAGGGGGCGGAGCCCTTTGACGCCGCCGCCTGCGCCGTGTGGCTCCACGGCCGGGCCGGGGACCTGTGCAGCCGGGACCTGACGGAATACGCCATGACGCCGCCGGACATGATCGGGCGGCTGCCCGCCGTGTTCCGGGACCTGCTGGCCGGCGACAACAAATAAGGAGGAAGGACCCTGTGCGAAAAGCGTGGCTTTTTGCACCAATGCTGATGCTCCTGCTCACCGCCTGCGGCGGCGGAGGGGAGAAAGACCAGGCGGCCGCTCTGCAGCAGCAGTACGCGGCGGTGTCCGCCGCCACCCTGGAGGCGGACGTCACCTGCAGCTACGAGGGCGAGGAGCGGACCTACACCCTGCTGTGCGCCTACACGCCGGAGAAGAGCGCCATCACCGTGCTGGCGCCGGAGAATCTCACGGGCATCTCCGCCACCTTGGAGGGGGAGACCCTGACGCTGTCCTACGACGACATCTCCCTGGATGCGGGGAGCTACTCCGCTGCCTCCATCTCCCCGGTGGCGGCCCTGCCCAAGCTGATGGCCGCAGCGGCCTCCGGCTACCTCACTGAGCAGAGCGAGGAGACGGTGGGGGAGCGACCCTGCCTGCGGCTGGCCTTCGACCTGGAGGAGGGCGACGGGACCCTCTACACCACCTGGTTCGACCAGGAGACCCTGCTGCCCCTGCGCAGCGAGATCAGCGCCGACGGCGTGGTGGTGTTCGACGTGGTCTGGAGCCGCTTTGAGATCACGGAGAGCGCCCCGGCGGAGAGCGGCGAGGCGGAGGAGCAGGCGGCAGAGACCGCCGCCCAGCCGACAACAGAGGAACAGCCTTCGGAAGACTGACGAATTCTGATACACCATACGAAAGAAAAGGATGGGAAGCGCTATGAACAGTACACTGAGGAGAACCTGGGCGGAGATCGACCTGGACGCTCTGGCCCACAACTACCACGCCCTGCGCAAGCAGATGGGGTCCCACTCCCGGTTCCTGGGGGTGGTGAAGGCCGACGCCTACGGCCACGGCGCCATCCAGGTGGCCCGGACCCTGGAGGAGCTGGGGGCCGAGTACCTGGCCATCTCCAATATCGACGAGGCCCGGGAGCTGCGGCTGGGGGGCATCGGCCTGCCCATCCTCCAGCTGGGTCTCACCCCGGCGGACCAGACGCCGCTGATCCTGGAAAATCACGTCACCCAGGCGGTGTACAGCGAGAGCGCCGCCGAAGCCTTCTCCCGGGAGGCGGTGCGCTGCGGCGGGAAGATGAAGGCCCACATCAAGATCGACACCGGCATGTCCCGGCTGGGCTTCCAGTGCGACGAGACCCACTTCGAGGACTCCCTGGCGGCCATCTGCCGGGTGTGCGCCCTGCCGGGCCTGGATGTGGAGGGCATCTTCACCCACTTCGCCGTGTCTGATGAGAGCGAGGCCTCCTGCCGGGCATACACCCAGCTCCAGCACAGCCGCTTTGAGGCGATGATCCGCCGGCTGGAGGAGAAGGGCGTCACCTTCGCCATCCACCACTGCGCCAACAGCGGGGCCACCGTGGGCTACCCCCAGTTCGCCCACGACATGTTCCGCCCCGGCATCATTACCTACGGCATCGGGGACCAGGCCTCCCAGCTGGGCCTCAGGCCGGTGATGACCCTCAAGACCACGGTGGGGGTCATCAAGGACTATGTCCCCGACACCACCATCAGCTACGGCCGCACCTTCACCACCCACCGGCCCAGCCGGGTGGGGGTGCTGCCCATCGGCTACGCCGACGGCTTCCACCGCTGCCTCTCCAACAAGTGGCGGGTGTGGACCCCTTACGGCATGGCCCCCATCGCCGGGCGGATCTGCATGGACATGTGCATGATTGATCTCACAGACCTGCCCCAGGTACAGGAGGGGGACGAGGTGGAGGTCTACGGCCCCCACAACAGCGTCAACGACGCGGCCCACCTGGCCGGGACCATCTCCTACGAGCTCACCTGCGCGGTGAGCAAGCGGGTGCCCCGGATCTACTATAAGGGCGGAAAAGAGATTGCCCGGGAGCTGCTGCTCCGGGGCTGAGCCCGGAGACGCAGAGGCCCCCGCCGGACAGGGATGTCCGGCGGGGGCCTTTTGCCGCCGGGAGGGGGACGCGGGGCCTGTCCGGCGCATAGAATACTTTGGGGCAGGAAACCCCGGTATAAATTCCGCGGTTGCGTGGGAGAATGATAGTGGCCCGTCCGGTACGGGCACTTCTTCCGGCGGAGTGTGAACTTTGTGGATACAAGCGTAAAACGCGGCGACATCTATTATGCCGACCTCAGCCCGGTGGTGGGGAGCGAGCAGGGCGGCGTTCGTCCCGTGCTGATCGTTCAGAACGATACAGGGAATCGGTACAGCCCCACGGTGATCGCGGCGGCCATCACTTCCCAGACGGGAAAGGCACGCCTGCCGACGCATATAGAACTTGCAGCGCAAAACTATGGACTTACCCGGGATTCTGTGGTACTATTGGAACAGATCCGCACGCTGGATAAGCGGCGCTTACGGGAGAAGATGGGACGCGTGGACAAGGAACTGATGGACAGAGTGGACGCGGCCATCGCGGTCAGCTTCGGTCTGCACAGCGACAAGCTGGTGTGATCCCGGCACGGTCTGATGAGAAGAGCAGGCCCGCGGAGGATAATTCCTCCGCGGGCCTGTGGGAAAGAGCCTGCATAAGAGGAGTACAAGAGATCCATGAAGAGAAGAAAACTGCGCACGGCCTTCTGCGTGATGCTGGTGGGAACGGTATTGGCGGCCTTTGTGGCCATCGCGGCGGAGGCGGGTTCCCAGGGGGACCCCCTGGTGACCCTGAGTTATCTGAACGACACGTTCCTGAGTGAGCTTCTGGGGAAGGTGGATGAGAAGATCGCCCAGCGGGACCAGGAGATCCTGCGGGAGGTGGACAAGAGCGTGGACGCGGCCACGGAGGAGATCCTGGACGCCGTGGACGGCGCGGATACCGTGGGCAATGCCTCGGCGGCGGTGTACCAGGAGGTGACTCTCTCCGCCGGACAGGTCCTCTACGGCTCCGCCGGCTGCGAGGTGATGCTCCGGAGCGGCTCCGCCGCCTGCGTGTCGGCGGACAAGAGCACGCCGGGGCTGGTGGATATCACCGGCGGCGGAACCATCAACGACGGCACCGCCCTCCAGACCAACCACCTCTACACCATGACCGCCGACCGGGGCGTCAGGGCCGCCGACGCGGTGACCCTGCTGGTCCGGGGGAGCTATGCCATCGGCTGACCGGCCCGGAAATACATATCCATCGCCCTCTCCGCATATGCTGGCGGAGAGGGCGATATTTTTATCAGCTGCGGAGAGCGGAAAGGAGGGGAGCGCCGTGGAGGAGATCCGGCTTTACTGCAGGGGACAACCCAGAGGAACGGTGACCCTGGACCGGGGGGACAGCCGCCGGGAGGTGGAAGCCGCCATGGCCGACCCCGGCGACGGGCTGTACCGGGCGTTCCTGGTGGGGGAGAAGGGGGAGCTGCCCCTGGGGGTCATGGAGCCCGACCGGGGCAGGCTCACGGCCCGCCGGAGGATCTATGCCCGGGATATCGCCGCCCTGGGCCCGCTGCGGCGGGGGGAGGCCCGGATGTCCTTCCGGTTCGGGGAGAGCGTCTGGCAGGAGGTCCGGGACCCGGGACAGCTGGTGTCGGTCCCGGAGCTGCGGCAGCGGCTGGAGAAGGTCCCCCGTGCCTTCCGCCGCCGGGAGGGGGAGCGGCTGCTGCTGGCCTTTCCCCTGGAGGAGGGACGGCCCTTTCCCCTGGAGACCCTGTTCTGCCTGGCCCGGGTCCTGCCGGTGGAGGGGCGGCTGTGCGCGGTGTACGCCTTTGACCGGGAGGGACGGCCCCTTCCCCCCTGAATGATGAAGAAAAATTGTCAATTTTTTCTACCAATTTAACAGAATCTGTGGTACAATGGGCAAAACAGAGGAGCGGGGCCGCCCCTGGGCGGCCTGTGCCGACGATGCTTACCGGGAGGTTTCACAGATGAAATGTCCGTACTGCGGCTATAAGGAGAGCAAGGTGGTGGACAGCCGCCCCGCCGACGAGGGCAACAGCATCCGCCGCCGCCGGGAGTGCCTGGCCTGCGAGAAGCGCTTTACCACCTATGAGACCATGGAGTCCCTGCCCATGGTGGTCATCAAGAAGGACGGCAGCCGTCAGAGCTTCGACCGCAACAAGGTCCTGGGCAGTATGCTGCGGGCCTGTGAGAAGCGGACGGTGCCCCTGTCCAAGCTGGAGCAGATGACCGACGAGATCGAGCAGAGCCTCCAGAACAACCTGGAGCGGGAGATCACCACGGACATGGTGGGCGAGCAGGTGATGGAGAAGCTGCGGGAGGTGGACGAGGTGGCCTATGTCCGCTTCGCCTCCGTGTACCGGCAGTTCAAGGACATCCACACCTTCATGGAGGAGCTGACCAAGCTCCTGGAGGAGAAAAAATAGGCCCCGGACAGGAAGTCCGGCGGCCGCTGACGCGCGGCAGAGGACGGAGGAGAGGCCCCGCTCTGCCGCGCGTTCTTTGTGGGGGGGGAACCGGCGGCGCGGTTTCCTGTTGCGCCCTGCCGCCGGGTATGGTATACTGGTGCCGGGACTGGAGAAACCAGTCACAGGATGTTCTTAATGCTCACCGACTGGGTCTCCGCCAGCACCCGCAGCTGCACCGCGAGGAGGGTCAGCTGGGAGACGGCCTCCCCGCTGTCCCGTTGGCGGCAGGCGTCCTCGGCGGCGGCGAAGAGGGCTTCCGCCTCGTTGAGCTCGCTGTGCTCGATGATGGTGTGGAAGAAGGTCTTGCGGCGCTCCCAGTTTTCACGAGCCTGAGACAGCAGGTCCTCCGCCCGGGCCCAGTCCTCCCCGTCGGCGGCCTGGGCGGCCTGGGCCAGCAGCTCCTCCCAGCGCTCCGTCTGGTTCTGCACGTAGCGTCCGGCCCAGAGGGAGAAGATGAGGATAGCCGCCATGGCGGTCAGGGGCAGTACAAGGTTTTTCATGTGGGACCCTCCTTTGTGACGCACACCACCGTCCCCGCCTCGTCCACGGTCATGAGGAACACCTGGCCGGGGGAGGTGAGACGGCGCTTCCGGAGCTGTCCCTGGAGCCAGGAGAGGTCCCGGCCGCAGGCCCGCAGATTGTCCATCAGAATATGGCCGTCGTTGACCACCAGTATGGGCAGCGTCACGTCCTCGGTCACCGCCAGTCCGGCGGACTGGGGCGTGAGGGGCGCGGCGTGGGCGTAGGGGAGGACGGACACCTGACCGCTGGTCTCCAGGATGGCGTATTTGACGCCGGCGAGGTCGCTGTAGCCCTGGGTCCGCAGCTGCTCGTAGAGCTCGTCCACCGTGAAGCGGGTCTTGGCCATGTTGGCCTGGAGGATCTTGCCGTCCCGGATGATGACGGTGGGCCGTCCGCAGACCAGGGAGCGGAAGCGGATGGACTTGAGGCTGAAGTAGCTGACCAGCATGGAGAGGCTGAGAAGGATCACGATGGGAAAGGCCCCGTTGACCAGGGGAATGCCGAAGTCCTGCATGGGGACGGAGGCCAGGTCCGAGATGATCAGCGTCACCACCAGATCGCCCGGCTCCAGCTCCCCGATCTGCCGCTTGCCCATGAGACGGAGACCGGCGATGATGAGCAGATAGAGGATCACCGTACGGAAAAAAGCGGTGATCATGGAACCGCCTCCTTTCCCAGCCAGTATGCGCGCTTGGAGGCGGAATTATGTAGGAGCGTTCCCGCAAACGGGAAGCAAAAGAGGGGATACCAGCCGCCTGCGCGGCTGTCCTGTCGCATCGCAGAGAGAAGGGAGGATTTACAGGCAACGCCTGTCATGAGCGCCAGCGCCCGCGGGGCCTGCGGGGGAGAGACGGTTTTCTCACCCGGGGCCGGCGCGGGACGACGAGGGGAGGGGAGTATCGAAGTCTTCGGCGGATGCCCCTCCGCGCCGCTCCGGGCGCGCACACAGCCGGCAAATATACGGGCGACCGTAAAACAAAGGGGCTGTGACCGGGGAACGAGGCACAAATGGCTGCGAGTTTGTCCTCTTGATCACATCACGATCGTATGAGCGTCGCCTGCGCCGGGAGACCGGCACGGGAT
The DNA here is from genome assembly GCA_944385715.1 of uncultured Oscillospiraceae bacterium. GTDB lineage: Bacteria > Bacillota > Clostridia > Oscillospirales > Oscillospiraceae > Pelethomonas. The sequence continues at coordinate 8,523 of CALWYI010000019.1, forward strand.
TCTTTTCTGCGGCCTGGCGGCGCCGGTACATGGACGACATCAGGAGGAAATTTCATATGTGCGGAATTGTTGGATATGTAGGAAATGAGCAGGCGGCCCCCATCCTGCTGGACGGGCTGAGCCGCCTGGAGTACCGCGGCTACGACTCGGCGGGGGTGGCCCCCTAGTCCCAGCGGGAGGGGCGGCTGTCGGTCCACAAGGCCAAGGGGCGGCTCCAGGTCCTCAGCGATATGCTCCAGGGGGGCGCGGCGGTGGACGGCACCATCGGCGTGGGACACACCCGCTGGGCCACCCACGGCGCTCCGTCGGACGTCAACTCCCACCCCCAGGTCAGCCGCAGCGGACGCATCGCCGTGGTCCACAACGGCATCATTGAGAACTATGCCGAGCTGAAGACCTTTCTTCAGGACCAGGGAGTTCCCTTCACCTCCGAGACGGATACGGAGGTGGTGGCCCAGCTCATCGAGTATTTCTGTGAGACAGACAAGGTAGGGATCCTGGAGGCCGTGGGCCGGTCCCTGCGCCGCATCCAGGGGGCTTACGCCCTGGGCATCATCTGCGCCGATGAGCCGGATCAGATCATCGCCGTGCGCAAGGACAGCCCCCTGATCCTGGGCTACGGCGACGGCTGCAGCTTCCTGGCCAGCGACGTAACCGCCATCATCCGCCACACCCGGGAGGTGGGGTACATGGACGACGGCGAGGTGGCGGTGCTCACCAAGGACGGCATCCAGTGCTACAACCACCTGATGCAGCCGGTGGAGAAGGAGATCTCCCATGTGGACTGGGAGGTGGACGCGGCGGAGAAGGGCGGCTATGAGCACTTCATGTTCAAGGAGATCATGGAGCAGCCCGAGGCCATGCGCCGTGCCATCTTCCCCCGGATCCGGGACGGGGAGGTGTTCCTGGAGGACTTCGCCCTCACGGAGGACTACCTGCGCGGCGTACACAAGCTGTACATCGTGGCCTGCGGCTCCTCCTACCACGTGGGCATGATCGGGAAATACAACCTGGAGCGGATTCTGCGGGTCCCGGTGGAGGTGTCCCTGGCGTCGGAGTTCCGGTATATGGACCCCATTGTGGACGACAGGACCCTGGTCATCGTCATCAGCCAGTCGGGGGAGACCCTGGACACCATGGCCGCCCTCCGGGAGGCCAAGCGGCTGGGGGCCACCATCCTCTCCATCGTCAATGTGGTGGGCTCCTCCATCGCCCGGGAGTCGGACCAGGTCCTCTACACCTGGGCGGGGCCGGAGATTGCCGTGGCCACCACCAAGGCCTACTCCACCCAGCTGGCGGTGCTGAACCTGCTGGGACTGTACCTGGCCCGGCTGCTGGGCACCATGGAGGAGGCGGAGTACCGGTCTGTGCTGGAGGAGATGCTGCTGCTGCCGGCGAAAATGGAGGAGATCCTCTCCGACAAGGACGACATCCAGTACTACGCCAGCCAGTATTTCAACCACAACAGCGTCTTTTTCATCGGCCGCAACGTGGACTACGCCCTGGGGCTGGAGGGCTCCCTGAAGCTCAAGGAGATCTCCTATATCCACTCCGAGGCCTACGCCTCCGGGGAGCTCAAGCACGGCACCATCAGCCTCATCGAGGAGGGGACCCTGGTGGTGGCCCTGGGCACCTACTCCAGGCTCTTTGAGAAGGCCATGAGCAACATCGTGGAGGTGAAGGCCCGGGGCGGCGACGTGCTGGCCCTGACCACCCGGAAGCACGGGGAGGAGATGCAAAAGACCGCCAACGGTGTCATCACCATTCCGGAGACCCACCCCCTGCTGCTGCCCTCCCTGGGCGTGGTACCCCTGCAGCTGTTCGCCTACTATGTGGCTTTGATGCGGGGCTGTGATATCGACAAGCCGCGGAACCTGGCGAAATCGGTGACAGTGGAGTAGAGCAAAAGAACAGGCGGGGCCGGGCGCGCGGAGAGCGCGCCCGGCCTTAAAATATTCTTAAGGAGAAATAAAACAAATGCTATGCGGAAAAGATGCAAAAATGATGCAGAGAAAGCTACAATAAAACAAAGAGTGCAGGAACTTTCTGCCTGCCTTTTTCGTCTTTGCCATTAGTAGAAAGGACATTGCCGCACGGGGAGGGGGAAGACTTTCCCTGCGGGTCCGCGTGCTCCATTTGCGGAAGATGGAGGTATCTGAGATCCGGTGGATCAGACAAGGAGGATTTGTTATGGGAGTGTATGGAAAAAAACTGACGGCGCTGCTGCTGGCGCTGTGCATGGTGCTGGGCCTCGTGGCGTGCGGCGGCGGCGATGACAGCGCCGATCAGCTCAGCGGCACGATTTATATGCCGGAGTTCATCGACCTGGATCTGAAGGTGGACTACATAAACAGCGGCTACTGCGACGGCCAGTACGTCTATGTCCTGGGCGAGACCAATACCCCCCAGCTCTTTGACGGCAGCGGACAGTATGTCAAGGACCTGACGGAGGAGGAGGCCAGCAGCTTCTGGGAGAGCGCCGACGCCGGCGCCGACGGCTCCTATGTCAGCTACACCAGCGCCAGCAAGATCTACCGCGTGCCCCTGGACGGCGGCGCGTCGGAGGAGCTGGAGAATTTCGCGGCCACCAAGATCCCCGAGGGAACCGACGGCAGCGTGTATATCAGCAATATCCGCGGCGGACAGGACGGGACCCTCTGGGTGACGGAGGAGATGTATGTCACCACCTTTGAGCTGCCCGCGGATTTTGACCCGGCCACCGACGACAAGTGGAACTATCCCTCCGAGAGCACCAACACCCAGATCTACCGCCAGCTGGATTCCACGGGAAATGAGCTGTCCCGGATCGACACCACCGGTATTCAGGAGAAGGTGGGGACCGACTACATCCAGAGCGTGGTCATGGACCCGGAGGGGTGCTTCTTCGTCTTCGGACAGACCTATACCGATTCCACCAGCCAGACCAAGATCGTGGTGCTGGACAAGGATCAGAACGTCCTTTTTACCATCGAGGATGAGAACCTCTGGGGTCAGCTGACCCTGCTGGGCGACGGCACGGTGGGCATGAACGTCTGGACCGAGGAGAACGGCCAGGTGCTGCGCACCATCGACAAGGCTGCCAAGGACTGGGGTACCGAATATCCCCTGCCTCCCAACGGCGGCAATATCTATACCGGCAGCCAGAAGTACATCTTTTACTATGATAACGGCGATTCCCTGTACGGCTTTAACAAGAGCACCAACGCCGGGGAGAAGCTCCTGAGCTGGAGCGCCTCCGACATCAACAAGGATGAGATGATGTTCTTCACCTTTCTGGAGGACGGCAGAGTAGTCGCCATGACTCGCAGCTGGGGAACGAACGGCAGCGATATGACCACGGAGCTGGCCATCCTCACGGAGACCGACGCCTCCGTGCTCAAGGACAAGACCATCCTCACCTATGCCACCCAGTACCTGGGCTATGACGAGCGCAACAGGATCATCGACTTCAACAAGAAGAGCACCAAGTACCGCATCGAGATCAAAGACTACTCCGAGTTCAACACCACGGAGGACTACCAGGCGGGTCTCACCAAGCTCAATACCGAGATCGCGGCGGGCAATGTGCCGGACATCATGAATGTCAGCGGCCTGCCCCTCCAGCAGTTCGGCGCCAAGGGCCTCCTGGAGGACCTGTGGCCCTTTATCGACAATGACGCCGACCTGGGCCGGGACGCCATCATGGAGAACGTGTTCAAGGCCGCGGAGCAGGACGGCAAGCTCTATCAGATCTTCAGCACCTTCTCCATCCAGACCGTAGTGGGCGCCACCAAGGTGGTGGGGGACCGGATGAGCTGGACCCTGGACGATCTCCAGGCGGCTCTCGCCACTATGCCCGAGGGCTGCACCATCTTCGGCGAGGGCGACACCAAGGCCGGTATGCTCAGCATGGTGCTGGCCCAGAACCAGGACAGCTTTGTGGACTGGAGCACCGGCCAGTGCTCCTTCGACTCCGAGAACTTCATTTCTCTCCTGGAGTTCTGCAACAGCTTCCCCCTGGAGTACGACTGGAACAGCGTGGACTGGGATGAGTACCAGGACGACAACACCCGCGTCATGAACGGCAAGCAGATGCTGCTGCAGTCCTACCTGTACGATCTGGGCGACAGCCTCCAGCTCTATCAGGCGGTGTTCGGCGGCGACTACTCCTTCATCGGCTTCCCCCGGGAGGATGGCGGCGTGGGCAGCAGCTTCAGCCTGGGTACCGGCATCGCCATGTCCAGCACCTGCAAGGACAAGGAGGGCGCCTGGACCTTCATGCGGGAGTATCTGCTGCCCCAGTACGCCGACGTGGATGATAACTCGATGATCGGCATGTATAACTTCTCCACCAACAAGGCCGACTTTGAGAAGATGGTGGAGCAGGCCATGAAGAAGGAGTACCAGCTGGACGAGAACGGCAACCAGGTCCTGGACGAGAACGGCCAGCCCATCGAGGTGCCCAAGTATACCTACGGCTTCAACAACATGACCGTGGACGTCTACGCCACCAGCCAGGAGCAGTACGACCAGTTCATGGCCCTCTACAACGCCATCGACTCTGTGTACACCTACGACGAGAACATCTACAAGATCGTCAACGAGGTGGCCGGCGGCTACTTCAACGGCGACAAGAACGTTCAGGATACTGCCAAGCAGATCCAGGACCGCGTGACGCTGTATATCAATGAGCAGAGATAAAAAGATCCGTGTAAAGAGAGAAAAGCGCCCCCGTCCGCCGGGCAAGGCCGCCCGGCGGGCCTGGGAGGCGAGCAATGAGCGCGTCCGGGACGTGCTGCACAGCATGGCCTTTATGGGGCCCAGCCTCCTGGGGGTGTCGGTGTTCTTTATCGTGCCCTTTCTGGTGGTGGTCTACTACTCGGTGATCCGCAGCCCCATCAACCGGGAGTTTGTCTTTCTGGACAACTTTATCGCCGTGCTGCAGAACTCGTCCTTCCAGACCGCCGCCAAGAACACCGCCGCGTTTTCCGCCGTGGCGGTGCCTCTTGCTGTGGTGCTTTCCCTGGGCCTTGCCCTGATGCTGGAGTGCCGCATCCCGGGAAAGAGCTGGCTGAGGACCTTTTTCCTCAGCCCCATGATGGTGCCGGTGGCGTCGGTGGTGCTGATCTGGCAGGTGGTGTTCCACTATAACGGCACCCTCAACGCGGTGCTGTCGGCTTTCGGCATCTCGCCGGTGGACTGGCTCAACTCCGCCTACTGCCAGGTGGTGATTATTGTCCTCTTCCTGTGGAAGAACCTGGGCTACAACATGATCCTCTTCATGGCGGCCCTCAACAACATCCCCAAGGAGCTGCTGGAGGTGGCGGATGTGGAGGGGGCCTCTCCCGCCCACAAGTTCTTCAACATCAAGCTGCGCTACCTCTCGCCCACGGTGCTGTTCGTGACGATCCTCTCCATCATCAGCTCCTTCAAGGTGTTCCGGGAGGTCTACCTTCTCACCGGGGATTACCCCTATATCGGACTGTACATGATGCAGCACTTCATGAACAACACCTTCCGGTACCAGGAGTTCCAGAAGATGTCCGCCGCGGCGGTGCTGCTGGCCCTGGTGATGGTAGTGCTGATCATCCTGCTGTTCAGGGCGGAGGACGCCTTTGGAAAGGATGTGGAGGGATGAGAAAGAACTACTATCTGGGCCGCGGGCTCCTGACGCTGGTGGCGGTGTTCTTCGCCTTCGCCTTCCTGATGCCCACGGTGCTGACCATCTCCAACTCCTTCATGACCCAGAGCGAGATCAGCGCCAACTACGGCACCGTCTTCTCCAACGCGGCGGGGAACACCAACACCTACATATCCGACACCGTGAACCTCAAGTTCATTCCGGACAAGGTGAGTCTCTCCCAGTACATCACGGTGCTCATCAAGAGCCCGGACTACCTGCTGAAGTTCTGGAACTCGGTGATCCTGGTGGTGCCCATCGTGCTGCTGCAGGTGGGGGTGGCCTCCATCACCGCCTACAGCTTCACCCGCTGGCGGGGGAAGCTGCGCAGCTTCCTGTTTTTCTTCTATGTGATCCTGATGCTCATGCCCTATCAGGTCACCCTGGTGCCCAACTATCTGGTCAGCGACTGGCTGGGGATTTTGAATACCCGCTGGGCCATTATTTTTCCCGGCATGTTCGCCCCCTTCTCCGTGTTCCTGCTGACCAAGTTCATGCGCCGGATCCCCGCCTCTCTCATCGAGGCGGCCAAGCTGGATGGGTCCAGCGAGTGGCAGATCTTCAAGGACATCTGCCTGCCCCAGTGCCGCAGCGCCCTGTACTCCATCGCCATTCTGGTGTTTATCGACTACTGGAACATGGTGGAGCAGCCGCTGGTCCTGCTGCAGGACGCGGAGAAACAGCCGCTGTCGGTATACCTCTCCACCATCAACGCCAACGAGGTTGGCCTGGCCTTCGCCATCGCCACCATCTATATGGTGCCCTGCCTGCTGCTGTTCCTCCACGGGGAGGACTACCTGGTGGAGGGCATCGCCCATCAGGGCTCTGTCAAGGGATGAGCCGACCGTGCATGAAAGGATAGTCAGCCAATGGAAGTGAAAGAGAAGTCCAAGAAGAGGGAGCTCATCAAAACCATCGCCATCATTTTTCTGGCGGTGCTGCTGGTGCTGACCTTCTTCTCCAACACCATTATGAACCGCTCCCTCCCGGAGGTGGCCACCGGTATGGTCAGCTCCGGCACCATCAACGCCAAGATCCGGGGCAGCGGCACCGTGTCCGCCAACGAGACCTACGAGGTGATCCTCAACCAGACCCGGGAGGTCCGCTCCGTGTGCGTGAAGGTGGGGGACACCGTGAGCCAGGGGGATCTGCTGTTCGTCCTGGGGGATGTGGAGAGCCAGGAGCTGCAGGATGCCCAGAACCAGCTCCAGACCCTGAACATCGAGTACCAGAAGCAGCTGCTGAACCTCTCCAAGGAGTATGCCACCAGCGACCTGAGCATCAAGACCCTCCAGGAGGACCTCCAGAAGGCCATCCAGCAGCGGGACGCCAACGTGGTCACCGACGCGGAGATCTCCTACGCCAAGGGGGACCTTGCCACCGCGAAAAACGAGCTGACCCAGATCGGCCTTATGGTGGATGAGCTCAACGCCATGCTCACCGACAACGAGGAGTACCAGGAGGCACAGGCCGCCGTCACCAAGTGGACCCAGGAGGTCTCCAGCGCCGAGACCGCCGTGGAGACCTATGAGAAGCAGCTGGAGAAGCTCCAGAACGGCGGCAGCGTGGACCTGGATCGGCAGATCGCGGATGCCAAGACTGCGCTGGAAAAGGCGAAAAATACATGGCGAAGCGAGTGGCTGGCCTATAAATCTGACCTAGGGGCGCTGATAGAGGCAGTCAGGAACGATGGATATTCTGTCACAAGTATCAACACAGGAACAGATACGCCCCAGGAGATCAGTGGAAACAATCAGGTCTATATCGAGGCGTTTTTGACTAAATATGTCAGCCCCACTCCCCCAACCACCGGCGGCGGAACAGGCGGGGAGGAAGAAGCGGAAGTTCAGACATCGGCGGCCGTGAACTCTAGCCTTTCCCAGGACGAACTGCAAGACTATCAGACCGCCTATGACGCCCTTTTATCGGCCCAAAACGATGTGGCGTCTAAGCAGACAGCCTATGACCGGTTGGTTGACGACCAGGACATCGCCACCGGCAGCGCCAGCGAGCAGCGCCGGGCCATCCAGCGGAAGCTGGACGAGGCGGAGAGCGAGCTGCGCGCCGCCCAGCGGGAGCTGCGGGACGCGGAGGACGCCCTGGAGGAGGCCGACGGCGCCAACAGCGCCCTGAAGGACCAGATCAAGCTCTACGAGGCCGCCAAGCGGGAGCAGGACGCCCGCATCGAGACCCTCAACAACCAGATCGCCACCCTGGAGGAGAAGTAGACCGCCTACGACGCGGCGGTGACCACCATCTCCGAGAAGGAGCGGGCGCTGGAGGAGGCTCTCAACGGCAAGGACATCGACAAGCAGCTGGACGACCTGGACCTCCAGGCCACCCGGCTGAACATCCAGAAGCAGCAGGAGCTGGTGGACAAGTATAAGGCGGAGGCCATCGGCACGGAGATCACGGCCAATGTCTCCGGCGTGGTCAGCGCCATCAACGTCTCCGCCGGCAAGGAGACCACCGCCGGCTCCCCCATGGCTACCATCAATGTGGTGGACCGGGGCTATACCATCAAGATCCCCGTCACCAACGAGCAGGCCAAGCAGGTGAAGGTGGGCGACACCGCCGAGGTGAGCAACTACTACTGGGGCAACGATATCCAGGCCACCCTGGAGTCCATTGCCTCCGATCCCGACAAGCCCGGCCAAGGCAAGCTCCTGATCTTCCGCATCACCGGCGAGATCGACAACGGCACCACCATCAGCCTCTCTATCGGCCAGCGCAGCGCCAACTACGACAGCATCATTCCCAAGAGCGCCCTCCGGGAGGACACCAACGGCCGCTTTGTGCTGGTGGTCACCGCCAAGAGCAGCCCCCTGGGCAACCGCTATGTGGCCACCCGAGTGGATGTACAGGTCCTGGCGGAGGATGACACCAACGCCGCCGTCACGGGTCTTGCCCAGGGCGACTATGTGATCACCACCTCCAGCAAGCCCCTGGAGGCGGGTACTCTGGTCCGGCTGGTGGAGAATCCATGAGGGCCCGGGAATTGCCGCGCCGCCTGATCGGCGCGCTGCGGGGCTTCGGCTTCAAGCAGTGGTTTCTGCTGATTCTGAATGTGGTCCTTGTGGCGGCCACGATTGCTTCCCTGATCGGACTGAATGTCGTCAGCCATACGCTGGAATCCGTCCGCACCTCGGAGAATTTCCGGGGGGAGAGCGACATGCGCTTTGCCCAGATTGCCTGCTTTATGCCGGTGGGTATGGGGAAGGAGGAGACGGATATCCTCTCCTTCCGCGAGACCCTGGACAGCAAGCTCACCGAGCAGTCCCTGGAGGCGCCGGAGAACGGCAGTCTCTATCTGGACGCCTACAGCACCGCCGCCGACGTGACGGCGGCCAGCGACAGCAGCGGGAACGTCCAGGTGGAGGCGGTGGCGGTGGGGGGAGACTTCTTCTACTTCCATCCCCTCCAGCTGCGCAGCGGCAGCTATATCTCCTCTGACGACCTGATGGACGACCTGGTGGTCCTGGACGAGGAGCTGGCCTGGCGCCTCTTCGGCGGCGTGGAGCTCAGCGGCATGACCATGACCATCAACGGCGAGCCCTTCGTGGTGGCGGGGGTGGTGTCCCGGGAGGACGACTTCGCCACAAAGAAGGCCTACAGCGGCGATCCGGGACTCTTCATGTCCTTCTCCGCCCTCAAGCGCCTGGATGAGAGCGCCGCCATCAGCTGCTACGAGATCATTATGCCGGACCCCATCACCAACTTCGCCATGGGCGTGGTCCAGGAGAGCTTCCCCCAGGAGGACAGCGACGTGGTGGAGAACAGCAGCCGCTACTCCCTGGGCCACCTGCTGGCGGTAATCGGCAGCTTCGGGGACCGGTCCATGCGGGTCAACGGCGTCATCTACCCCTACTGGGAGAACGCCGTGCGCCTGACGGAGGACTACGCCGCCCTGCTGCTGATCCTCAGCGTGGTCTTCGCCCTGTGCCCCCTGACCTTCGCGGCGGTGCTGATCATCAAGTATATCGTCCGGGGTTACCGGACCGTGAAGAAGGCCGTCCCCGAGAAGGTGGAGGCCGCCATCGAGCAGCGCCGGGAGGAGCGGCTGGAGCGGGAATACGAGAAAAAAGCCGGAGGAGAATGACCCATGGCAGACCTGAGCTTACGACATGTGAAAAAGGTGTACGACGGGAACGTGGTGGCGGTGCAGGACTTCAACCTGGAGATCGCCGACAAGGAGTTCATCGTCCTGGTGGGCCCCTCCGGCTGCGGCAAGTCCACCACCCTCAGGATGGTGGCCGGCCTGGAGGAGATCACCGAGGGGGAGATCTACATCAACGGTGTCCTGGTCAACCGGGTGCCCCCCAAGGACCGGGATATCGCCATGGTGTTCCAGAACTACGCCCTCTATCCCCACATGACCGTCTACGACAACATCGCCTACGGCCTGAAGCTGCGGAAATTCCCCAAGCGGGTCATCGACCAGAAGGTCCGGGAGGCGGCGGAGATCCTGGACATCACGGAGCTGCTGCGGCGCAAGCCCAAGGCCCTCTCCGGCGGCCAGCGCCAGCGGGTGGCCATCGGCCGGGCCATCGTACGGGAACCCCATGTGTTCCTCATGGACGAGCCCCTCAGCAACCTGGACGCCAAGCTCCGCAACCAGATGCGCTCGGAGATCATCAAGCTCC
>CALWYI010000020.1 GCA_944385715.1 uncultured Oscillospiraceae bacterium
CGGCACCATCCTCCACCCGGTTGAGGGGAGAGGTCTCCGCGTAGGCGATGAGGGCCTTGGTGCGCTCCTCCACCACCGGGTGGCGGCGCTTGGCGTTGCCCGGCATCATGATGTACTTGGCCCCGTTCTTCTCATAGGGCCTGGCGGGGGCCTCCACCCGCTCGCCGGGCTCCACCACGCTCTGGGAGTGGGCCACACGGGTGCACATCTTCAGGAGCACCGGGGTGTCGAACTTCTCAGAGAGCTCGTAGGCCAGCTTGGCGAATTCCAGCCCCTCGGCGGAGTCGGCGGGCTCCAGCATGGGAATCTTGGCGGCCATGGCGTAGTGGCGGGAGTCCTGCTCATTCTGGGAGCTGTGCATGCCCGCGTCGTCGGCCACGGCGATGACCATGCCGGCGTTGACGCCGGTATAGGAGATGGTGAAGAGGGGGTCGGCGGCCACGTTCAATCCCACATGCTTCATGCCGCAGAAGCTGCGCTTGCCCGCAAGGCAGGCGCCGAAGGCCGCCTCCATGGCCACCTTCTCGTTGGGTGCCCACTCGGCGTAGATCTCCGGGTACTTGGCGGCGCACTCGGTGATCTCCGTGCTGGGGGTGCCGGGGTAGCTGGAGACGAAGGAGCAGCCGGCCTCAAAAAGGCCTCTGGCAACGGCCTCGTTGCCGAGCATCAGGGGTTTCATAGGGTATCCTCCTTACATCCGTGCCGCAGGGGAGCGGCAATGTTTTCTTTCTGGAAGCTTTCCGGGAACAAAAAAACCGTCCTCTGCAAAATCCATTTGCAGAGGACGGGGAATCTCCCGTGGTACCACCTCAATTTACCGCTTGCGCGGCCTCATGGGATACAAACATATCCCCGGCGCTGTATCGGGCGCCGCCCGTCGCTGCTTACTGTCGGTTCGGCAGGCCGCTCGGGAGGGAATTCACGAACCTTGCCTCTCCTGCCTCGCACCGTCCGGCAGGTCTCTGAAAGGAGCAAATTGGCGCGCTACTTGGTTCCGTCATCGCGTTTCAGGTATCCACAATGGAAACACTTTATCACTTTTATCCGCTGCCGTCAATGGGTAAATTCTTATTTTTTCTTCCGGGACCCCTTGGCCTGCCGCTGGGGATTGCCGATGGAGTCCTTCACGGTGACGGTGATGGTCCGCTCGTAGCAGGAGAAGACCTCCTCCGTGAGCTTTGCCTCCGGGGGCCGGGTCACAAGGCTCACCACCGGCACGATCACCAGTCCCGCCAGCATGCAGAAGGCGCCGGCGTTGATGGGGGAGACCAGGATGGCGGGGAAGTGGCTTCCCACGAAGATGTTGGCCAGCATGACCACCGTGGAGAAGAGGAAACTGGTCCAGCAGGCGGCCTTGGTGGTGCGCTTCCAGTAGAGGCCGTAGAGGAAGGGGGCCAGGAAGGCGCCGGCCAGAGCGCCCCAGCTGACGCCCATGAGCTGGGCGATGAAGGTGACGCTGGAGCGGTACTGGATGATGGCCAGCACCACGGAGATGGCGATGAACACCACCACCAGACTCCGCATCCAGCGGACCTGCCGCTTCTCGTCCATGTCCTTAATGAGGTTGCCCTTGATGAAATCCAGGGTCAGGGTGGAGCTGGAGGCCAGCACCAGGGAGGAGAGGGTGGACATGGAGGCGGAGAGCACCAGGATCACCACCACGGCGATGAGAAAGGTAGGGAGATTGGAGAGCATAGTGGGCACGATGGCGTCATAGCCCTCGGCGGCCACGTCCACCTGGTCTCCGTAGAGCCGGCCGAAGCCGCCCAGGAAGTAGCAGCCCCCGGAGACGATAACGGCGAAGGCGGTGGAGATCACCATGCCGGTGTTGATGGACTTCTCGCTCTTGATGGCGTAGAACTTCTGGACCATCTGGGGAAGGCCCCAGGTGCCCAGGCTTGTGAGGAGCACCACGCCCAGAAGGCCCGCGGGGTCCGGACCGAAGAAGGAGGCGAACACGCCGGGGGCGGAGGAGACCGTCTCATCCTCTACCCGGGCCAGGCCCTCCAGCGCGGCCATGAAGCCGCCCTGGCTGTTCAGCACCGCCGCGATCACGGCGACGATACCCACCAGCATGATGATGCCCTGGATGAAGTCGTTGATGGCGGTGGCCATGTAGCCGCCGGCGATGACGTACACCCCGGTGAGCACCGCCATCACCACCACGCACACGGCGTAGTCGATGTCGAAGGCCATGGCGAAGAGCCGGGAGAGGCCGTTGTAGAGGGAGGCGGTGTAGGGGATGAGGAAGATGAAGATGATCACCGAGGCGGTAAGCTTCAGGGAGCGGCTGCCGAAGCGCTTGCCGAAAAATTCCGGCATGGTGGCGCTGTCCAGGTGCTGGGTCATGACCCTAGTCCGCCGGCCCAGCACCGCCCAGGCCAGGAGGGACCCCAGAAAGGCGTTGCCGATGCCCGCCCAGGTGGCGGCGATGCCGTACTTCCAGCCGAACTGCCCGGCGTAGCCCACGAAGACCACGGCGGAGAAGTAGCTGGTGCCGTAGGCGAAGGCGGTGAGCCAGGGGCCCACGGACCGGCCCCCCAGGACGAAGCCGGCCACGTCGGTGGTGTGGCGGCGGCAGTAGATGCCGATGCCCACCATCACCGCGAAAAAGAGCAGCAGCATCCCCAGTTTGATAACCATATCACCCATGATATAAAACACTCCTTACTGTTGTTGCCTGTTTGTCCGGCCTTCTCAGCCGGTGATCTGTGCCTCCACCAGGCGGCCGTGGCAGTACTTCTCCCGCAGCACCGGCTTTTCGATCTTGCCGGTGGGGTTGCGGGGCACCTTGTCGAAGATGACCTTCCGGGGCCGCTTGTACCGGGGCAGCTCCTTGCAGAACTGGTCGATCTCCTCCTGGGTGCAGGTCATGCCGTCCTTGACCTCGATGATGGCCGCGGCGATCTCGCCCAGCCGGGGGTCCGGCAGGCCGATGACGGCCACGTCCTTGATCTTGTCGTACTTGCGCAGGAAGTCCTCGATCTGGACGGGGTAGAGGTTCTCGCCGCCGGAGATGACCACGTCCTTCTTCCGGTCCACCAGGAAGATGAAGCCGTCCTCGTCCATCCGGGCCATGTCGCCGGTGTAGAGCCAGCCGTCCTTGAGGATCTCCGCGGTGGCCTCGGGGTTCTTGTAGTAGCAGAGCATGACGCCGGGGCCGTTGACGATGAGCTCGCCGATGTCCCCCTGGGCCACGTCCCGGCCCTTCTCGTCCACGATCCGGGCCTGCCAGAGGTAGCCGGGCTTGCCGATGGCCCCCACCTTGTGGATATTCTCCACCCCCAGGTGGACGCAGCCGGGGCCGATGGACTCGCTGAGGCCGTAGTTGGTGTCGTAGGCGTGGTGGGGGAAGACCTTCTTCCAGCGGTGGATGAGGCTGGGGGGCACCGGCTGGGCGCCGATGTGCATGAGCCGCCACTGGTCCAGGAGATAGCTGTTCAGGTCCACCTTCCCCGCGTCGATGGCGTCCAGCATGTCCTGAGCCCAGGGCACCAGCAGCCACACGATGGTGCACTTCTCCTCGGTGATGGCCCGGAGGATCCACTCCGGCTTCACTCCCCGCAGGAGCACTGCCTTGCTGGCGGAGAGGAGGCTCCCGAACCAGTGCATCTTGGCGCCGGTGTGGTAGAGGGGCGGGATGCAGAGGAACACGTCCTCCCGGGTCTGGCCGTGGTGCTTCTGCTCCGTGCGGCAGGAGTTGATGAGGGCGCAGTGGTTGTGGAGGATGGCCTTGGGGAAGCCGGTGGTGCCGGAGGAGAAGTAGATGGCGGCGTAGTCCGTCTCCTCCAGGGCCACCGGGGGCGCGCTGGAGGAGCAAAAGCCCATGAGCTTGCAGCAGTCCTCGGTGTAGGCGGGCTTGTTCCGGCCCACAAAGAACATCAGCTTCACCTGGGGCAGCTGGTCGGCGATGGCGTCCATACGGGTGACAAACTCCGGCCCGAACACCAGCACCTCCACGTCCGCCAGCTCCAGACAGTACTTGATCTCGTCGCTGGAGTAGCGGAAGTTCATGGGCACCGCCACGCAGCCCGCCTTCAGGATGCCGAAGTAGATGGGCAGCCACTCCAGGCAGTTCATCATCAGGATGCCCACCTTGGTGCCCCGCTCCAGGCTCCGGCTCAAAAGCAGATTGGCGAAGCGGTTGGCCCGGCGGTCAAAGTCCCGCCAGGACATCTCCCGGCGGTAGGGGGCGTCGGGCAGGGCGCTCTCAATGAGGCTTGCCTCCCGCCAGGTGACGGCCCTGTCCCGCTCCTCCGAGGGGTTGATCTCCACCAGGGCGGTGTCGGAGCCGTAGAGGCGGGCGTTTCGCTCCAGTAATTCCGTGATGACCATATTGCGCATCCTCCTGCATATATTGTCGAGGGGTGTCTGATCGGGCCGCAAAAAAAGTCCTCCGCGCTCCATCGAGCGCAGAGGACGAGAATCTCCCGTGGTACCACCTCAGTTTGCCGCTTGTGCGGCCTCATGGGATACAAACATATCCCCGGCGCTGTATCGGGCGCTCCCCGGCGGAGCCTACTTGCGCGGCAGGCCCAATGGCCTCCGGTTTCGGTCCGCTGCTCGGAAAGGTATTCAGGCCCCGGCCCCTGCCGCCTCGCACCACCCGGCGGCTCTCTGAAGGGGAGAAGAGGACCCTACTGGTTTTCCTCATCGCGTTTGGTATGAACCTACGAAGGGAACTTTATCACTTTTAACAACTAAAGTCAAGATAAATTTTTGAAAAATTTCGGAGAATGGCGGCCATGACCGTCTCCGCCCTTCCGGTGGTCCTCCCGCCTGAGGCCGGAGGACCGGAGCGGCGGCCTGCGGAAACGCCCTATCCCACGGTAAAGCCGTTGACGGTGACATGGGCCACGCAGACGCCCAGTTCATCGGTGATCCGCACCTCGTAGAGGCAGAGGGTCCTTCCCGCCTTCAGACAGGTGGCCTCCGCCCGCAGCTCCTTCCCCTTGGCCGGGGCCAGGAAGGTGACGGAGGCGTGCTGGCTGACGGTGACCCGCTCCGCAAAGCCGTTGGCGGCCACGGCAAAGGCGAAATCCGCTAGGGTGAAGATGGCGCCGCCCATGGGCGTGCCGTTGGCGTTCATGTGCTGGGGCCCCAGGGGCAGTACGCAGACGGCGCGGCTGGGCTCCGCCTCCAGGATCCTCGCGCCCACCACGGCGGTGGCAAAGCAATCGTGGCGGAAGCGTTCGTTGAGTTCATCCAGCGTGGGCATGAGATCGGTCTCCTTTCTGTGGACAAGAATCAATTGGGTCTTATTGTAGCATGGAAAAAAGGACGGAGCAATATACAAGTTGCAATAAAAGAGCCGGACAGCAGCTCATCGGCTGCCGTCCGGCCCTGTCGCTGCGCTGTGTCTGCGGACAGCGCTTTTTTAAAAAAGCCACGTATCAGGCCAGGAAAGCCAGCAGCATCACAGCCGCCAGCACCACGGACAGGATCTCTTTGGCCAGAAGCACAGAATCTCGCTCTCTTGTCATGGGAACATACCTCTCTTCCGAATGGGTTCTGCTCTTTTGACGGATGGCGAGGGGAAAAGGTTCCCTCCGGGAAGCGGAAAAATCAGGAAATGGTCAGCTCCTTGCACAGTCCATGGCCGCCGAAGACCTGCCAGACGCCCGATCCCAGGATCTCAGGCAGGGCCTTTCGCTCCAGGGCGCAGAGGGCGCTGTCGGTATCCACGCTGGTCATGAGGTAGGGGGCGTAGTGGTTGTAGAAGGTCTGCTCCGGGGTCATCCCCTTGATGTTGATGAAGATGTCGCCGGTGAAGGCCAGGCGGTGCCGCCGCTCCACCAGAACCAGCTCCCCCGGCAGGTGGCCCCCCTGGCCCTCGTAGACCTCGAAGTCCAGGCCGCCGAAGGACCAGCTGCCCACGCGCTCGATAGGCTGCACCGGCTTTTTCCCGGTGCCGGCGATGACCCGCAGAGTCTCCGGCCTGGGCGGGCGGTAGGAGGTGAGGATCTTGCAGATCCGGGCGTAGGGGGCGTGGAGGGGATTTTCCTCCCGGAAGCCGCCGCCGGACTCGTACTCCATCACCAGGGAGTCCCGGCTCTTGCGGCTGAGGTACACGGCGGGGAAGATGTCCAGCAGTCCGCAGTGGTCCACGTCGGCGTGGGTCACCAGGGCGGCTTTCCGGCAGGTGTCGAAGTCCGGGATCAGGGAGCGGAGGAGCGCCAGGGTCTCCCGGCGGTAGCAGGCGTAGCCGGTGTCCACAAAGAGGTACATGCCCCGGTGGCGGAGGATGCAGATGTTGCTGCCGCAGGGGGGCTCGATGAGGGTGATATGGAGGTCGTCCCCCATGGGGTACTCCGTGATCCGGGGCTGGAAGGAAGCGCCCCGGTGGTCCGCCAGGGCCTCGGCAAAGCCCCGGATATAGTCGAAGGTCTTGTGGAAGGGCTCGTTGCGCTCGTCCAGCATCTGCATGATCTGGTTGGCGTTGATGATAAGGTCCGTCCGGCTCTCCTCGCCCAGGTCCAGCCGCTCCGCCAGCTCGCTGGCGAAGGAGATGTAGAAGATGCTGTTGTCCAGGATCTTCTCCGTCTTGTCGTAGTCGATGACCCGGACGGAGCACAGCCGGGAGGCGGCGTGGAGAAAGCGGGAAAACTGCTCCGGCTGCTCCACGAAGAGCCCCATCTTGAAGGACTGCCAGCCGGTGCCGTTCTCCTGGGAGCTGAGGTAGGAGATGTTGAAGTTGTACTGGGCGATGAGCTCCAGCACGCCGGACACGCCGCCGGGCACGTCCCGGAGCTTGAACTCCACCAGCAGCACGCTCCGCTCCCCGCCGCTCTGGAGGTAGCCGATCTTCCTGAGCTCCTCGGTGGCAAGGTCCAGCCGCTCCGGCTCGCCCTCAGCCTCGATGAAGAGGGTGTGGGTGTCGACGGCCTTGTTGTAGCTGACGCGGGTAATATTCAGCCCCAGAGCCGCCATGGAACGGCTGGCCTTGAGAAAGGCCCCCACATGGTCGGGCATGGTGGTGACATAGGTCTTTTTCATGGCGTCACCCCATAAACAGCGCCATGACCACCGGCGTCACATAGGCCTCCAGAAACGCCGCCGCTACCGTCATAGGCAGCACCATCAGCAGCATGACCCGCAGAAGGTCGCTGAGCAGATCCACCATAGGGACCCGGTTGGGACTGCTGGTGACCAGGCGGCACATGTTCCGGCACAGGCACACCCCACAGGCGGAGGCGATGATCAGCGCGGGCAGCTCAAAGATGCCGTGGGGCAGGATGCCGGCCAGAAAGAGGCCCAGGGAGAGACCGCTGCTCTGGTACCAGGCGGCCATAAGGCCAACAAGCGCGCCGTTGGATACCAGGGTGAAAACCGGCAGGAACAGAAAGGGGACAAAGCCGTATACCACCGATACCAGCATGGCGGTCCAGTTGTTGGTGAGCAGGCCGAAGGGGGAGAGGTTGCCGGCGCTGTCCATGACGCCGGCCTCCTCCACCATGGCCATGAACTGCTCCAGGACCATGTTCACCGCCTCCGGGGAGAGGAACCCCAGCACGGCGCCCAGGAGGATGGCCCCGGCCATGCCCAGGGCGCAGCCCAGGAGGACCTTCTTAAAGTCCGAGCGCAGAAACTGGCCCAGCAGATGGAGTTGTTCCTTCAGCGCGCTCATGCCTTCAGCTTCTCCAGGCCCAGGTTCAGGCGGCGCAGGCACTCCTCCCGGCCCAGAATGGCGCAGATCTCCACCGCGCCGCCGGGGGTGACGGCCTGACCGGCGGCGGCGATCCGCACCGGCCACATGAGGGTGGCGTTCTTCACCTCCAGCTTCTCCGCCAGGGCGATAAGCCCGTCGTGAATGGCGTCAGTGGTCCACGACTGCAGGGCCTCCAGCATGGGAATGGCGGCCTCCAGCATGGCCCGGGACACCTCGTCGTTGGTCTTGGACTTTTTGTTGGTGAAGAGATCCTTGCCGTATTTCGGCAGGGCCTCGAAGAAGGCCACCTTCTCCGGGATATCCGTCAGACGCTCGCACCGGGCCTGGAGCAGGGCGGCGATAGCGGCGGCGTCCAGGGCGGGATTTTTCACCGTCTCGCGGATATAGGGCTCCGCCGTGGCGGCAAAGGCCTCCGGCGTCATGGCCCGGAGGTAGAGGGCGTTGAAGTGGGTGAGCTTGTCGATGTCGAAGATGGCGGGGGACTTGGAGATGCCGGCGATGTCGAACACCTCCGCCAGCTCCCGGAGGGAGAACACCTCCTGCTCCGCCTTGTCCCCCCGGGGACTCCAGCCCAGAAGGGCCACATAGTTCAGGATGGCCTCGGTGAGATAGCCCTGGGCCTTGAGGTCCTCGTAGGAGGGGTCGCCGTGGCGCTTGGACATCTTGTTGTGGGCGTCCCGCATGACGGGGGAGCAGTGGACATAGGTGGGCACCTCCCAGCCGAAGGACTGGTAGAGCAGGTTATACTTGGGGGCGCTGCTGAGGTACTCGCTGCCCCGGACCACATGGGTGATGCCCATGAGGTGGTCGTCGATGACGTTGGCGAAGTTGTAGGTGGGCAGGCCGTCCCGCTTGATGAGCACCTGGTCGTCCAGGGTGTCGTTGTCCACGGTGATGTCGCCGAAGATGGCGTCGTGGAAGGTGGTGGCGCCGCCGGCGGGGATCTTCTGCCGGATGACATAGGGCTCCCCGGCGGCCACCCGGGCCTTGGCGACAGCAGGGTCCAGGTCGCGGCAGGGGTCGGCGGCCCGGTCAAATTCGCCGCTGTCCTCCTCGCTCTCCGTCTTTTCGCAGAAGCAGTAGTAGGCGTGGCCCTTCTCCACCAGCAGCTCCGCGTAGCGGCCGTAGGTGTCCCGGCGCTGGGACTGGATATAGGGGGCCACGGGGCCGCCCACATCGGGGCCTTCGTCGTGGGTGAGGCCGCACTCCGCCATGGTGCGGTAGATCACGTCGGTGGCGCCCTCCACCAGGCGGCCCTGGTCGGTGTCCTCGATGCGCAGGATGAAGGTGCCCCCGGCGTTGCGGGCGATGAGCCAGGTATAGAGCGCGGTGCGGAGATTGCCCACGTGCATGTAGCCGGTGGGGGAGGGGGCAAAGCGGGTGCGGACCTTGCCGTGGGGGATCTTTGCCTCCATCTCCGCAAAATATGTCATATCAAGAGCCATAGTGCTGTCCTCCGTGATGTTGGTTTCGTCAATGCCGCTTCATTATACCAAATGATAGGGGAGAGGGTCAAGGGCGAGGAAACAAATCCGTTCTGAGATTCGTCTAAATTCTCAGGAATGCGGTTGTCAAGCGCGGCGGCGTATGGTACAATAGGATGCTAATGGATACCTGCGCAAAAGCGATCACGATAGAAAAAAGGAGCAAGGTTACACTATGGACGAGAAAAAAGTCATGCTCTCCGGCATCCAGCCCAGCGGAGACCTGCATCTGGGCAACTATCTGGGGGCCATCCGCAACTGGGGCGCCCGGGCCGAGGAGTTCGACTGCTACTATTTCATGGCCGACATGCACACCATCACCGTGCGGCAGGAGCCCGCGGCCCTGCGGCGGCGGACCCTGGAGCAGCTGGCCCAGTACATCGCCTGCGGCCTGGACCCGGAGAAGAACACCCTCTTCATCCAGTCCCATGTCCACCAGCACGCGGAGCTGGGCTGGGTCCTCAACTGCTACACCATGTTCGGCGAGCTCAGCCGCATGACCCAGTTCAAGGACAAGGCCGCCAAGCACGCGGAGAACATCAACGGCGGGCTTTTCACCTACCCCGCCCTCATGGCGGCGGACATCCTGCTCTACCAGCCGGACTTCGTCCCCGTGGGCGACGACCAGAAGCAGCACGTGGAGCTGACGCGGGACGTGGCCCAGCGGTTCAACGGCATCTACGGCGACGTGTTCAAGGTCCCCGAGCCCTACATCCCCAAGACCGGCGCCCGGATCATGAGCCTCAACGCCCCGGACACCAAGATGAGCAAGTCCATCCCCGAGGGCTGCGTGTTCCTCATGGAGAAGCCCGAGGACATCCAGCGCAAGTTCAAGCGGGCTATCACCGACAGCGACACGGAGAACTGCGTGCGCTTCGACCCCGCCGGTAAACCCGGCGTGGCCAACCTCATGGCCATCTACTCCGCTGTCACCGGCAAGACCTATGACGAGATCCAGGCGGAGTTTGCCGGCATGGGCTACGGCAAGTTCAAGCCCGCCGTGGGCGACGCGGTGGTGGAGGCCCTGCGGCCCATCCGGGAGGAGGCCGCCCGCATCATGGCGGACAAGGCCTACCTGGAGAGCGTCTACCGCGCCGGCGCGGAGAAGGCCTCCTACGTGGCGGAGAAGACCCTCCGCAAGGTCTACAAGAAGATCGGCTTCGTGGCGCGGTAACGGGAGGCGGAGCTGTCATGTTGTTTGAGCGCGAGGATATCCTCCCTGTAATTTTAGCCATGGGCGTGGCGCTGATCATCAGCTTCATCGCCACTCCGCTGGTCAAGAAACTGGCCTATAAGGTGGGCGCGGTGGACGTACCCAAGGACAACCGCCGGATGCACGACCACCCCATCCCCCGGATGGGAGGCCTGGCCATCTTTATCGGCTGCGTGGCCAGCATCCTCCTCTTCGCGGATATGACCCGCCCCCTGCAGGGCATCCTGCTGGGCGCCTGCCTCATTGTGGCGGTGGGCGTGGTGGACGACGCCCACCCCCTGGGGGCCGGCGTAAAGTTCATTCTGCAGATCGTGGCCGCCCTCATCGCCGTGTGGCACGGCGTCATCATCCAGACCATCGCCAACCCCCTCTTTTTTGGAGACAACCCCTACTGGAACTTCGGTGTGTGGGCGGTGCCCATCACCGTGATCTGGATCGTGGCGGTGACCAACAGCGTCAACCTCATCGACGGCCTGGACGGCCTGGCCGACGGCGTATCCACCATCGGGGCCTTCACCATGCTCATCATCGCCCTTCTCATGGGGGATCTGGAGATCGCCGTCATCACCGCCGCTCTGGTGGGCGCCTGCGTGGGCTTCATCCCCTATAACCGCAACCCCGCCAAGATCTTCATGGGGGACACCGGCTCCACCTTCCTGGGCTTCATGCTGGCCACCGTGTCGGTGATCGGCCTTTTCAAGCTCTACGCCATGATCTCCTTCATCGTGCCCTTCATCATCCTGGGCTTCCCCATCTTTGATACGGTCTCCGCCTTTACCCGCCGCATCCTCAAGGGACAGAACCCCATGAAGGCGGACCGCAGCCACACCCACCACAAGCTCATCGACATGGGCATGAACCAGAAGCAGGCCGTGGCCACCCTCTACCTGGTGGCCGGCGTGCTGGGCCTGTGCGCGGTGATGATCGTCACCAGCGGTTATATCAAAGTGATCCTGTCCATCGTGGCTCTGGTCGGCGTGGCCTTCACCGTGGCCCGGATCGCCCGCTATCCCCACGACCACCACAAAAAAGAGGAGTGCGGCGGGCAGCAGTCCGACCAGGCGGAGCACCCCCAGGAGAACAAACCGGAGGCCCCGGCCGACGGTTCCCACAAGGAGGTCTGACGATCTATGGAAAATCTGCGCATCATGAGCGTGTTCGGCACCCGTCCCGAGGCCATCAAGATGGCGCCGCTGGTGAAGGAGCTGGCCTCCCGCCAGGGCATCGACTCCATCTGCTGCGTCACCGCCCAGCACCGGGAGATGCTGGACAGTGTGCTGGAGGTCTTCGACCTGAAGCCGGACTGGGACCTGGACATCATGACCCCCCGGCAGACCCTCAGCACCATCACCAGCAAGTGCCTCACTGGCATGGACGAGGCCATCGACACCCTGAAGCCGGACATGATCCTGGTCCACGGGGACACCTCCACCACCTTTGCCGGAGCCCTCTCCGCCTTCTACCACAAGGTGCCGGTGGGCCACGTGGAGGCGGGGCTGCGGACCTACGACAAGTACTCCCCCTACCCGGAGGAGATGAACCGCAAGCTTGTTACCGCCATCGCGGACCTCTATTTCTGTCCCACGGAGAACAACCGGGAGAATCTCCGCCGGGAGGGCGTGGAGAAGGGCGTGTTCGTTACCGGGAACACCGTTATTGACGCTCTGAAAACAACGGTACGCAAGGATTATCACTTTACAACGGAAATTCTCAATCAGCTGCCCTACGGCAGCAAGAAGATCCTCCTTGTCACCTGCCACCGCCGGGAAAACTACGGCCAGCCTATGGAGGACATCATGTCCGCCCTGGCGGAGATCGCCCGGACCCACGGCGATGTGGAGCTGGTCTATCCCGTTCATCTGAGCCCGGTGGTCCAGGAGTGCGCCCGCCGGCATCTGGAGGGCATCGACAATGTACACCTCATCGCCCCTCTGGCCGCCGATGAGATGCACAATCTGATGGCCCGGTGCTACCTGGTGCTGACGGACTCCGGCGGCCTCCAGGAGGAGGCGCCCGCCCTGGGCAAGCCGGTGCTGGTGCTGCGGCGGGAGACGGAGCGGCCGGAGGCGGTAACCGCCGGCACGGTGAAGCTGGCCGGTGTGGACCGGCAGGCCATCATCGCCATGGCCCACAGCCTTATCACCGATCCCGCGGCCTACGCCGCCATGGCCCACGCCGTCAACCCTTACGGCGACGGAGCGGCCTGCCGCCGGATCGCCGACGCGATTTTATGGCACTTTGGCCGCGGGGAGAAGCCGGAGGATTTTCAGGCCTGAATTGGATTGGCAGCAGAGAGGAGGCGGGATCGTTTGCGCAGACAGAGGACAACCTACTACATCGTGGGGGTGAGCATCCTGCTGATCCTGTCTGTCCTGGCGCTGGCCCGGGGCGGTCTGCGGCGCTCCGGCAGCATCGTACTGCCGTCGGTTCAGACGGACACTGGCAATGCCGGCGAGAATGACGCCGCGGAGGGGCTGGACGTGGTCCAGATCACTCCCGCTACCGTTCAGCCGGCTATCAACACCCTGTCCCGTCCGGCCACCTACAGCCGGACCCAGCGGGTGGAGACCTACTGGAGCGGCGGCAGCGGCGTTTCGGAGTCCCAGGTCTCCGTCAGCGGCGGCAGGACCCGCATCGACACCCCTCTGCCCGACGGCACCATCCTCCATATGCTGGTGATCGGCGGCAGCGCTGCCATCTGGTATGACGACGAGACGGAGTGGACCGTTCTGACGGCGGAGCAGTTCACCGCCGACATTGCCCAGCGGATGCTGACCTATGAGACGGTGCGGGACCTTCCGGTGTCGGAGATTTCCGAGGCGGCCTACCGGGAGCTGGACGGCGTGTACTGTATACACGTCTCCACCAAGGAGGACGCCGACGGTTACGTCAGCAGCTACTGGGTCAACGTGAACAATGGCCTTTTGAAGCAGGCGGAGCGCTACTGCGACGGCCAGTTGGTCTACCTCTTTACCGCCGAGGACACCAACCTGGACGCTCCGGGCGAGGAATTGTTCCTGCTGCCCGACGGCAGCGTCTGGGAGGGCGCATGATGCCGAGGATTGACGCAAAAGATACCGGGCTTTTGCCGCAAAAAGCGGCGAAAGCCCGGTATTTGTTATGTATCATTACAGGATCAGCAGCAATCCCAGGGCCAGCAGCAGCTCCTCGTCCTCTCCCTCCCGGAAGAGGAGGAACAGGATGGCCAGCAGCAGCAGGTCCCCGGTGTCCAGATCCTCCAGCTTCAGCTTGCCCATGATCTGGGAGAAAAAGCTGTTGATCCCGCCGTTCGGCCGACTGGCTCCGCCGCCGGCTGGCGGACGCTCCGGCTCGCCGGCAGGTACCCGCTGGTATACCCCGGCGTCGTTGCGGACATAGCGGTTATACATGGGATTCCCCCATTGCGGACAGGAACTTTTTTCCCAGGTGGATGAGCCTTGCGGCCTTTACCGCCCGCTCCACCTTCTCCTGGCGCTCCGGCTTGAGGAAGGGGCGCAGGGCGTTGAGGAGCTGGAGCCGCCGGTCCTGCTCCTCTCCGCCCCGCAGCTCCCCGATCAGCGGCAGGAACCGCTGGATCATGGCGGGGTCGATGTCCCCCAGGAGATCGCTGATCCCCGAGAGAGGGTTGGCCTCCGGGGCCTTTTCTTCGGAGGCGGCTGCCGCTTCGTCTCCGGCGGAATCGCCAGGGGGCGGTCCGTCCAGGTTCAGGGACTGGGCCAGCTGCATCACCTGGGCCATGGCGTTGGGGTCGGACAGGATGGCATTCAGTTTTTCCTCAAAGTCGCTCAAATGCCGTCCCCTCCTTTATCGCCCTATTTCTTTTCGCCCAGAGTCTGGTCCAGCCGCCTGAGAAGCGCCGCGCCGTCAGGACTTCCCACGATGGATTTCACCATTTCCCGGAGCTGTTCCGGGTTGCCTTTCGCCGCCTCCTGGGCCGCCTTCTGGAGGGCGGCCTGATCCCCGCTCCGGGAGAGCATCTTCGCCAGGGCCTGTGCGTCCGGCGACTTGGCCAGGGCCGCGACGGCCTTCTTGTCATTGAGAAATTGCTGCAGTTTAGAGGGTTCGTTTGGTTTCATGCCGGGACCTCCCTTTCCTTGTCTTTCCAGTATATGAGGCCCGGAGGAAAAATGTGCCCCCTCCTGAAGAAAAGGAGGGGGCGCATACCATTATTTCTGTTCAGAGGGCGTGCGGCGGGCCAACAACTCATCCGCCGGCGTTGGTGAAGTGGTCGCACCAGGGGCGCAGAGTGCAGTTGGCGCAGTCGGGCCGCCGGGCCACGCACACCGCCCGGCCGTGGAGGACCATCCGGTGGCAGAAGTTGTTGCTCTCCTCCGGGGGAATGGCCCTGCGCAGCTGCATCTCCACCTTCAGCGGGTCCTTGCTGCCGTCGGTGATCCCCAGCAGGCCGGTGATCCGGATGCAGTGGGTGTCGCAGACGTACCCCTCCTTACCGTAGACGTCCCCCAGAATCAGGTTGGCGGTCTTCCGGCCCACGCCGGGCAGCTTCAGCAGCTCCTCCATGGTGTCCGGCACCTTTCCGCCGTACTCCGTCAGCAGCATCCGGCTGGCGGCCACGATGTCCCGGGCCTTGGCCCGCCAGAAACCGGTGGAGTGGATGATCTCACCCACCTCCTCCTCGGTGGCGGCGGCCAGGGACTCCAGGGTGGGGAAGCGGGTATAGAGCACCGGGGTCACCAGATTCACCCGGGCGTCCGTGCACTGGGCCGCCAGGCGCACGGAGAAGAGCAGCTCATAGGCCTTGTCCGGGTCGTACTCCAGGGAGCACTCCGCGTCGGGGTAGAGGACCTTGAGCTCCTCGATAATGGCGGAAACCGCCTCTTTGGTTTTCATCACATCACCTCGGCTACCATCATACCACATCCCTCGCCAAATTTCGAGGAAAAAATCAGTGCAAAACCGGATCAGATGTGGTACAATGGAGCAATCCGGGCGGGAGAGGCGCGGACGCCCCCAGGGGAGGAGCCCTCATCCCGTCCCAGCCGGAAAATCCATCCCGGCGGGCCGCGAGACCGCCGGGACATCCCCCGTGAAGAGAAAGGAGGGACCGCTATGGACCGGCCCTTGGCGGACCGCATCCGGCCCCAGACCCTGGACGACGTGGTGGGGCAGCGGCATCTCCTGGGTCCCAACGCCCTGCTGCGCCGTTTCATTGAGAAGGGCACCGACGCCAACCTGGTGTTCTACGGCCCCTCCGGGACGGGAAAGACCACCATCGCCAACATCATCGCCACCCGGACCCACCGCACCCTCTACAAGCTCAACGCCACCACCGCGTCCCTCCAGGATATCAAGGATATCATGGCGGACGTGGGGACCATGATGGCCCCCACGGGGGTGCTGCTGTACCTGGACGAGATCCAGTACTTCAACAAGAAGCAGCAGCAGTCCCTGCTGGAATTCATGGAAAACGGCGCCATCACCCTCATCGCATCCACAACGGAGAACCCCTACTTCTACGTCTACAGCGCCCTTCTCAGCCGGAGCACGGTGTTCGAGTTCAAGCCCGTCACCGCCCGGGAGGTGCTCCCGGCAGTGGAGCGGGCTCTGGGCATCGTCCGGCGGGAGAGCCAGCTACCCCTCTCCTGGGAGGAGGGGGTGCCGGATTACATCGCCCACGCCTGCGGCGGGGACGTGCGCAAGGCCATGAACGCGGTGGAGCTGCTGTACGAGGCGGCGGTACCCTGTAAAGGAGAACTCCTGCTCACCGTCTCCGACGCGGAGCAGGTGGCCCAGCGCAGCGCCATGCGCTACGACCGGGACGGGGACGCCCACTACGATCTGCTCTCCGCCCTCCAGAAGTCCATCCGGGGCAGCGACCCCGACGCCGCGGTCCACTATCTGGCCCGGCTCCTGGAGGCCGGGGACCTGCTGAGTCCCTGCCGGCGGCTGCTGGTCATCGCAGCGGAGGACATCGGCCTGGCCTATCCCATGGCCATCCCCATCGTGAAGGCCTGTGTGGACTCCGCCCTGCAGCTGGGTCTGCCGGAGGCCCGGCTCCCCCTGGGGGACGCGGCGGTGCTCCTGGCCACGGCTCCCAAGTCCAACACCGGCCACAACGCCATCATCGCCGCCATGGAGGACGTGAAGCGGGGCAGGACCGGAGACATCCCCCGGCATCTCAAGAATGTTCACGCCGACTCCGCCGATGCGGGGCCGGTGGCGAAGTACAAGTATCCCCACGTCTACCCCAACCGCTGGGTGGAGCAGCAGTACCTGCCCGACGAGCTGATGGGGACCACCTACTACCAGTGGGGGGAGAACAAGACCGAGCAGGCCGCCAAGGCCTACTGGGAAAAGATCAAGGGAAAACCCCTCTGATCCGCGGTCAGTAGGCCCAGTTCTCCGTGGTCCCGTCGGTGATGTAGTAGCGCAGGGGAGAGGGGGCCCTGGCCCGGCCCAGCCGACGGATCACCTGGAGTTTGATCTTCCGGTTCTCCGGCCGGATGGATTTGATGTAGACGGATACGCTGTCCCCCGGGGCGAGTCCCTGCCGCCACTCAGCCAGTCCGGAGAGGTTGGGGGTCAGCTCGATGAAGAGACCGTAGTCCTGGACGCTGCGGACAACGCCGGTGACGGTGTCGCCGGGGGCGAACTGGGCGGAATTTTCCAGCCACGTCCCCAGCAGCTCCTTGTGGCTGAGGTAGATCCGGCAGGCGGAGACGTCCACATCCACGACCGTCACCAGGATGTCCTGACCTATGGAGAAGCGGTCGGCGGGATGGGAGATCCGGGCGGCGGAGATCCGCTCCAGGGGGATCAGGGAGGTAAAGCCGCAGCCCAGGTCCACGAAGGCGCCGAAGTGCTCCAGGTGGGTGACCCGGGCGGGGAGGACAGCCCCCGGCCGGGCGTTTTCCAGCAGCCAGGCGATGGCCTGCGCCTGGGCTGCCCTGCGGGACAGCGTGAGATGGGGCTTTCCGCCGCCGTCCACCTCGATCCTCGTCACCGTGCAGGACACCGGCAGCCCCACCCGGGACAGCACGGCGATCTCCCGATGGGCCCCGCTGACAGCGGGGTGGACCGCGTCCTCCCGGGGGATAGTCCCCCGGTAGCCGCCCAGATCCACCGTCAGGTCTCCCTGGCTGCCGCATCGGACGGCAAGGCCTGTGAGCACCGTCTGCCGTTCCATGGCCTCCCGCAAAACGGAGAGAGGCTGATGTTCCGGGAACAGCGCTCCCGCGCCCTCCGGCAATAATTCATCTCTGCGCAAACAACACACCACCCTTTTTCTGATTGGCACGGCGGAGCACGCCCGCGCCGCTGCGGCACTTCATTCGCTCCACACGAACCATCCTATGCGGAGCCATGCTTGACCGTTGCGGCTTTTGGCGGATAGAATAAAGAATTTGCCCGCTGGCAGGGGATCATTTTACCGGCGTCCCTGGTCCGGGGGCTGAACGGCGTCCGGAGAAGAAAGCGGAACCGGGGAAGGAGACAGTCGATGGATCTGAAGCTGAACCAAAAAGTGGAACTGAAAAAATCCCATCCCTGCGGCAGTAAGATATGGACCATTCTGCGGGTGGGTATGGATATCAAGCTGCGCTGCGAGGGCTGCGGCCATGAGCTGATGCTGCCCCGGAGCAAAGCGGAAAAAGCCATCAAAAAAATCCTGAGCGAGGAGGAAGCGAAATGAACGCAAAATGGGTCAAGATCGTCTCCCGTGTGATCATCGCCCTGCTGGTGCTGTCCATGGTGGCGGGGCTTATCCTGCCGCTGGTGGGCTGAGTCAGGAGCGGTACGAGGGAGATATAAAAAGCGGCGCGCTGCAAGGAGGGATCTTTGCAGCGCGCCATATCGTTTTTCCGCAAGCTTCAACAAGTCTCCATCATGCTTTCAGCTTGCCGCAGAGATCCTCCAGAGCGTCCCCCATGGCCTCCTCGAAGGTGGGGTGGGGACGCATGGCAGAGAGCAGCTGCTGTGCCGTCATGCCGTTGATCACCGCTGCGGTCACCTGGGTGATCATGTCCGTGGCCCGCTGGCACATAAGCTGGGCCCCCAGGATCACACCCGTATCGGCATCTGCCACGATTTTCATAAAGCCCCGCTCGCCGTCGGCGATCACCGTCTTGCCGTTGGCGGACATGAGACACTTGCCCACCTTCACCGCCCGGCCCTGGGCCTTGGCCTCGTCGGCAGTGATGCCCACGGCGGCGATCTCGGGGTCGGTATAGATGCAGGCGGGGATATAGCGCCCGTCAATGACAGGCTCATTGCCGGCCAGCAGCTCCAC
>CALWYI010000021.1 GCA_944385715.1 uncultured Oscillospiraceae bacterium
CGTGGGGGCCGCAAGACCTCAGTACCGCTGCTTTGCCAGGGCCTTTTCCGCCCGGGTCTCCCGGATGTTGTTGGCCGTCAGCAGCAGGATCACCACCACAAACAGCAGGGTGGAGATGGCGTTGATCTCCGGGGAGATACGCTTTCTCGCCATGCTGTAGATCTCGATGGCCAGGGTGGACACCGAGGAACCGGCGGTGAAATAGGAGATGACGAAGTCGTCCACGCTCATGGTGAAAGCGATGAGGGCCCCGGAGATGATGCCGGGCTTGATCTCCGGCAGGATCACCTTGAAGAAGGCCTGCATCCAGGTGCAGCCCAGGTCCTGGGCTGCGTCCACCAGGTTGCGGTCCATCTGCCGGAGCTTAGGGCCCACAGAGAGGATCACATAGGGGATGTTGAAGGTGATGTGGGCGATGAGCATGGTGCCGAAGCCCAGACTCAGCTTGGGCAGGGTGATGCGGTAGAGGGTTCCGAACCAGTTGAGGGTGAAGCGGTAGTTGGCGGCAAAATCGTTCCACAGCCCGAACACCGCTACGAACAGCAGGCACAGGCTCACGCCGGTGACGATATCCGCGTTGGTCATGGGGATGCTGTTCACCGTCATCAGGGCGCTGCGGGTCCGGCGGCGCATGGCGTAAAAGCCCACCGAGGCGAAGGTGCCGGCGATGGTGGCGATCACCGTGGCCAGCAGGGATACCAGAATGGTGGTGTAGAAGCTGCGCATGATGGTGCGGTCCTGGAACAGCTCCTCATACCAGTGGAGGGAGAAGCCGTGCCACACCACGCTGCTGTTGCCGGCGTTGAAGGAAAAGATGATCATGAGGAAGATCGGGGCGTAGAGGAACAGGAACACCAGGGCCATAAAGACCCGGCTGCCGGTGCGGCGCTGCTTTTTCATAGCATCACCGCCTGTTCCTCGCCCTCACCGAAGCGATTCATAACCCACATACACACCACGACAATGATCATCATGACCAGGGCGATAGCACTGCCCAGGTGGGGGTTGTAGGCTCCGCCCAGGAACTGCTGCTCGATGAGGTCGCCCAGCATCATGTGGGTGCCGCCGCCCAGCAGGCGGGAGATGGCGAAGGTGGACACCGCCGGGACGAACACCATGGTCACTCCGGACAGCACCCCCGGCAGGGACAGGGGGAGGATCACCTTCCGGAACACCGTGACGGAGTTGGCCCCCAGGTCCTGGGCGGCCTCCATCAGGGAGCGGTCCAGCTTCACGATCACCGAGTAGATGGGCAGGATCATGAAGGGCAGGTAGTTGTACACCATGCCCAGCACCACCGCCCCCTGGGTGCGGATCATGCGGAAATAGGTGATGGGGACATACTGGGAAGGATCGTCGGCGAGCTGAGCGCCAATGGCGTTGATCAGGTCGAATAGGCCGATGGCGTCAAAGAATTGGTTGAGCAGGCCATTGTTCTCCAGAATGGACATCCAGGCGTAGGTCCGCAGCAGAAAATTGACCCACATGGGCAGCATGATGAGCACCGTGGCGACGCGCTGGAAGCCGGGACCCTCCTTGGCCATCATGTAGGAGATGGGGTAGCCGATGAGCAGGCACACCAACGTGGCGATAATGGCCAGCTCAAAGGACCGGGTGAAGATGGACAGATAGACGCCCATGCCGGTGAAATTCCCCATGGTGGGGTCGAAGGCGGCGGTGGTGAAGGCGTAGATCACCACCATGATAATGGGGGCCACCACGAACAGCGCCATCCATACCACATACGGTACGGCGAAGAGGGAGCGTTTATTCTTCATTGCCGCCCTCCCGGGAGCTGCCCTCCTCCTCCTCGTCCAGCATGGTCACATCGTCCATCTCCTCGTACTCCTCGGAGTAGGAGCTGTAGTCGCCGAACATGCCGGAGTACTGGCTCTTGTGCATGATGTGGATGTCGTCGGGGTTGAGGATGATGCCGATGGTCTCCCCCACGGGGTGGTAGTCCGTGGTCTGGATGAGCCATTTGAAGCCCTTGAAATCCACGATGGTGTCGTAGTGGACGCCCTTGAAGGTGACGGAGGTGACCACGCCCCGCAGCTGGCCCTTCTCCGGCGGCACGATGTCGATGTCCTCCGGACGGATGACCACGTCCACCGGCTCCATGGGGGCGAAGCCCTTGTCCAGGCACTTGAACTTGCGGTTGAAGAACTCCACCACGTAGTCCTCGTGCATGATGCCGTCGAGGATATTGCTCTCGCCGATGAAGTCCGCCACGAAGGCGTTCTTCGGCTCGTTGTAGATGTCCTCCGGGGTGCCGATCTGCTGGATCTTGCCCTGGTCCATGACCACGATGGTGTCGCTCATGGCGAGGGCCTCCTCCTGGTCGTGGGTGACATAGATAAAGGTAATGCCCATCTGCTGCTGGATGCGCTTGAGCTCGCTCTGCATGTCCTTGCGCAGCCGCAGGTCCAGGGCCCCCAGGGGCTCGTCCAGCAGGAGGACCTTGGGCCGGTTCACCAGGGCCCGGGCGATGGCCACCCGTTGCTGCTGGCCGCCGGAGAGCTCGTTGATGCGGCGGTTCTCAAAGCCCTTGAGGCTCACCACCTCCAGCATTTCCAAAACCCGCTCCCGGATCTCATCCTGGGGAATGCGGACCTTGACCTTCTTTTTCTTCCCGTTGACCTCTTTTTCCTCGGTCCTGCCGATGCGCAGGCCGAAGGCCACGTTCTCAAACACGTTGAGGTGGGGGAAGAGGGCGTAGCGCTGGAAGACGGTATTCACCTGCCGCTGATGGGGGGGAATATCATTCATCCTCACCCCGTCGAACAGCACTTCGCCAGAAGTGGGCGTAATAAAGCCGCCAATGATGCGCAAGGTAGTGGTCTTGCCGCAGCCACTGGGTCCGAGCAGTGTGAGGAATTCACTGTCATTAAAATATAAATTCATGTTATCGAGAACCAGCTCGCCGTCAAACGCCATGCTGCAATTCACAAGGCGAATCAACTCTTTGGACATGTATCCTCCCCCATTCCGTAAATCAAATTCTCCCGTGTGCCGCCCGGTCCGGCGGGGACAGACGGGGATGGTTTGCCGCATAAGGGCGTAGAAAATTGCCTGTCCTTCCTGAGTACTTTTCCCCCGGAAAAACAGGCAAGCATACTATATATGTTTTATGTCGAAATGTCAATGCGATTATGGAAAAATCCAGAAGAAATTTCGCGCCGTTTTCAGCAGGATTCCCAAGGATTTACAGACAGAATCCCCCGGTAATGGAGCGATTCCGGCGCGGCGGCCCGCCTATGGCCCCGGCGTGGGGGATGGGGGCGCTGCCGGGGGGCGGAGCAGGGGGGCGGGCGCACTGCCGCCGGGCCCCTCCGCCAGGGCGGCAGGCTCCGGCGCTCCGCTGTCCGCCGCCGTGAAGTAGTCCTCCCCCTGGAACTCCGTCATGGTGTCCCAGTAGCGCTGGGGCATGTGGGTGCGGCGCAGCTTGGGGTTGTGGCGCTCTTTGATCTCGATGGTGTCGTAAAACCGCTTCCACAGCCGCCGGTACTGGGCCTCCGCCGCGGAGGGGGCGGCCATTTGGAAGGAATCCAGGGGCATAATGGCCCACTTGCCGTTCTGGTGGACCAGGGCCTCGCGGTGGGTGCGGTCATAGAGCAGGAAGGTCTCGTTGTAGAACCGGCTGCAGAAGTGACGGCGCAGCAGGGGCAGCACCCGGTTCTTGGGCCGGATCTCCCCGGCCAGCATCCCCTCGAACTCCGAGAAGCGGACGAAGCCCTTGAGCAGATGCACCTCCCCGTCCAGGTGACGAACCGCCTGGAGAAGGGGCAGCACGGCGTCGTCGCTGAGGCGGCGGAGGAGAGGCCTGCCCACGCTGTAGAGGGCCCGGATGAAGCGGTAGAGAAGCATCTCCCGGTCCGGGGCGCAGGTGAGGAAGCCCTTCACCACCAGCTCCTGGGCCCAGGGGTCGATCTTCTCCAGGCTCACCAGGATCCGCTGGGCGTGGCGCAGATCGGTGCCCACCCAGCGGGCGGGGAAGAGGGAGGGGACCAGATGAGCCTCGTCCTGAAACTCCGCCGGAAGCTCCTTGTTTACATAACTGTCAAATACGCAGCAGAGGAACCCCTCCAAGCTGCCGTCATAGCGGTAGATGACTTCCACCGTTCCGTACCTCCTTCCCGGCGGTTTCCTCACACCCTGCCCCGCCGCTCCCACTGATTTCTCGCCCCATGCCCCGCCGCACTGGGGCATCGGCGATCTGCTTGCGTTTGCTTGTTTTTTCCCAGATCCGCGAAACAATGTTTCGCGGCAAAATTCTTTTTGGTTCTTTTTCTTCTAAGAAAAAGAACATATATTGGTCGGCACGCGCGCTACGCGGGATCGAACAGGCTGAGCTGCTGCCCCTCCGACGCGGGCAGGGCGGCGCGCTCCAGGGCGGTGAGGCTGCGCAGGACGCTGTCGGGCCGCAGGCACAGCCCGTCCAGCACCTTCCCTTTACAGGTAATGAAGTACTGGGCCCGCTTCATGACCACCCCCAGCTTCCTGAGGTCCTCATGCTCCAGCTTCCGGGCCCGGCGGGCGCAGAGGATCCGCCCCGCGGAGACGGTGCCGATCCCCGGCACCCGCAAGAGCTCCTCACGGCCAGCGGTGTTGACCTCCACCGGGAAGAAGGCGGGGTGCTTCAGCGCCCAGCTGCACTTGGGGTCCACCAGGGGGTTGAAATTGGGATCGTCCTCGTCCAGCAGCTCCTCCGCCTGGAAGCCGTAGAACCGGAGGAGCCAGTCCGCCTGGTAGAGCCGGTGTTCCCGCAGCAGGGGCGGTTTGGTGTCCACGGAGGGGAGGAGGGAGCTCTCCACCACCGGCACGTAGGCGGAGTAGAACACGCGCTTGAGGCGGTACTTGTCGTAGAGAGCCTGGGTGAGGGACAGGATGTGCCGGTCAGAGTCCGGCGTGGCGCCGATGATCATCTGGGTGCTCTGCCCGGCGGGGGCGAAGCGGGGCGTGTGGCGGTACTTGACCAGCTCCTCCTTGTTCTCCCGCAGGGTGCTGGTGATGAGGCCCATGGGCCGGAAGATGGCCTTCCGGGTCTTGTTGGGGGCCAGGGTCCTGAGCCCCTCCTCCGAGGGCAGCTCGATGTTCACGCTGAGCCGGTCCGCCAGGAGGCCCAGCCGCTGTATCAGCTCCGGGTCCGTCCCCGGAATGGCCTTGGCGTGGATGTAGCCGTTGAAGCAGTAGCGGTTGCGGAGGAGGTCCAGGCAGCGGATCATCCGCTCGGTGGTGTAGTCGGGACTCACCATCACCCCGGAGGAGAGGAATAGTCCCTCGATGTAGTTGCGGCGGTAGAATTGGATGGTGAGGTCCGCCAGTTCCTCCGGGGTGAAGGCCGCCCGGCGGGTGTCGTTGGAGCAGCGGTTGACGCAGTACTTGCAGTCGTAGACGCAGCAGTTGGTCATGAGCACCTTCAAAAGCGTCACGCACCGGCCGTCGGCGGAGAAGGAGTGGCAGCAGCCGGCCATGGCGGAGGAGGTGTTGCCGATGTAGCCGGGGCGGCTGCCCCGGCTGGCGCCACTGGAGGTACAGGCGGCGTCGTACTTGGCGGCGTCGGTGAGAATGGTCAGCTTCTCCATGACGTCCATGCCCCTTCCCTCCTTTAACAGATAATAAAACAAATGTTCTATATAAATACTATAGAACATCCGGCATAAGAAGTCAAGAGGCAAGGGACTGGAAAAACCCGCCAATAAAAGCAATTTGAGAAAGACAAAGACCGTCCGCCCCGCCTGCTTGCGCAGACAGGGCGGACGGCTGAGAGATCGCGGCGGTTATTTCCGGATGAACAGGACCCCCAGGGTGCCGGGGCCGCAGTGGCTGGAGACAGTGCAGCCCGCCCGGGTCACCAGGATCTCCTGGAAGTGGGCGCAGTCCTCCACGGCTCTGCGGGCAGCCTCCAGGGCGCTGTCGGAAACGCCGGAGTGGGTGATGAAGATCCGGGACAGATCCAGATTTTCCGGGTGGGCCAGCCGGTCCCGGACGTACTGGTCCACGCACTTGTCGTAGGCGCCCCGGTACTTCCTGCCCACCTGCATGCTGCCGCCCACCACCTCGATGCAGGGCCGCAGGTGGAGAAGGTTGGCCCCCAGAGCCACCACGCTGGAGCACCGGCCGCCCTTTTTCATGTAGTCCAGGCGGCTGAGGATGAAGCTGGCGTCCACCTTGTGGGTGAAGGCGTTGAGCTCCTTTACGATGTCCTCCGCCGCCATGCCGGACTCCGCCAGCTCCGCCGCCCGCAGCACCACGTGGCCGTGGCCGGTGGAGAGGTTCCGGGAGTCCACCACGTAGACGTTGTCAAACTCCTGGGCGGCCAGCACCGCGTTCTGGTAGCAGGAGGAGAACTCCGCGCTGATGTTGATGTGGATGACCGCGTCGTAGTCTTTGCTGAAGGCGGAGAAGCGGTCCGTGTAGTCGGCGATGTTCAGCGCGGAGGTGGTGCAGATGTCTCCGCCGGCGTCCACGTGGCTGTAGATATCGTCAGGGGTGACGTCGATCCCGTCCCGCAGGCACTGGCTGCCCATGGTGATGCTCATGGGAAAGAGGTCGATGTTATGCTGCCGCAGCTGCTCCGCCGACAGGTCGCAGGTGCTGTCCGCTGTGATTTTGATGGCCATATCGTCTGTCCTTTCCTTTCCAGTTCAGTTTATCCAAAGAAGCGGAGGTTATTCCTCTGAGGCGTCGGTGATGGGGGCCAGGAGGCGGAGGAATAAGGCCCGTTCCTCCGGGGCCAGCGGGGCCAGGATCTCCTCCCGGAAGCGGTCCACGGCGTCCCGGATGGCGTCCGCCACCGGCTCTGCCTGCTCCGTCAGGGCCAGGCGCTGAAAGCGCCGGTCCGAGAGGTCCATTTCCGCCGTCAGAAGGCCCCGGGTGACCAGCTTCAGGACATTGCCGGAGACGGAGGCTTTGGACATGCCGCAGTGGACGGCCACGTCCCTGGCGGTGTCCAGATGGGGCGTACAGGCGAGGAAGAGGAGAATCCGGACCTCCGAGAGGGAGATCTGCCAGGCTTCCGCCGTCTCGCTCAGAAGGCGGTCCAGCAGACGGGAGGTCCGGCTCAGAAATTGCAGCAGTGTCAGGGTACCGCCGTCCACATGGTTCACCTCCAGACAGTTAAAAACAGAACAGTTCAAAAATGAACTGATAGTATCTATACCACAGCGGAGGCCGCGTGTCAAGGACAAAAGAGAGAAAAACAGTCTGTTTTGAAAGCGGCGGGGACCACAGCGGCGGGAACAGACAAAAAAGCCGCCTGCCCGACACCGGACAGGCGGCCTGTGGCATGGGCTTACAGCAGGAAGGACAGGGGCACCAGAATCAAAAGCCCCGCCAGGTTCACGGCGGTGAATACCGCCAGATACCGGCCGGGCCGGGCCTCCGGCAGGGCGGCGTAGAGCTTGAAGGAGATGAGGCTGGCCAGGGAGGCGATGAGGGTCCCCAGGCCCCCCAGGTTGGTGCCCACCAGGAGGCCGTGCCAGTCGTCGGTGAAGCCCGCCAGCAGCACGGCGGCGGGGACGTTGCTGATGACCTGGCTGGCCAGGATGGAGGAGAGGACGGCGCTGCGGCTGAGGAGCCCCTCCAGGAAGGTCTTCACCGCCTCGATGGCACCGATGTTGCCGGCGAAGATGAAAAAGCACACGAAGGTCAGCAGCAGGCAGTAGTCCACTTGCTTGAGTACCGGCCGGTCCACCGCCAGCAGCAGCGCCGCCACCAGCACGGTGAGGGCGCCGTAGGGCAGCACCCGGAACACCGTCAGCAGGCACAGGAGGAAGAGAACCAGGTACATCCCCAGCCGCTTTTTGCTGGCGATGGCGCAGGGCTCCGAGAAGTCCACCTGGATGATACCCTTTGGGAAGAAGAAGCAGGCGGCCAGAAGGCCCACAAGGCTCAGAAGGGTCAGGGGCACCATGACGCCGAAGAAGCTGCCGGCGGAGAAGTCGTAGGAGGCGTAGAGAAAGAGGTTCTGGGGATTGCCCACCGGGGTGGCCATGCTGCCCAGGTTGGCGGCCACGGTCTGGAGCACCACCACGTATATGAGGTACTCCGACCGGCCGATGATCCGCAGCACCAGGATGGCGAAGGGGACGAAGGTGATGAGGGAGACGTCGTTGGTCACCAGCATGGAGGTGAAGAAGGGCAGCAGCACCAGGAGAGTCATGACGAACCGGGGGCTGTGCTTTCCCGCCAGCAGCCGCTGGGCCATCAGGGAGAAGAGCCGGCAGGACTGGAGCCCCGCCACCACCGCCATCAGGCAGAACAGCAGGCACAGTACCCGCAGGTCCACGTAGGCGAGGTAGGCGGCGCTGGGCGGCACCGCCAGCATGGAGAGAAGCGCGGCCGCGGCGGCGGCGCAGAGCACCGGTTCCCGGCGGAGAAAGGAGAGAAGCATGACACGATCGACCTCCCGTCAACATAGTGATTCACAATCCCGTACATGATAGCACGATACAAGGAATTGTCAAGAGTTTCAGAGAAAATGGCGGGAAAAAGCCGGTTTTAATGAAAAAATTTGTGTAAGTTCCAGGGGGAGTTTACAGAGCTCTAACTTTACTTCCCGGAAAAAATAGGGTATACTAACGGCGTACAGACAAAGATCAATGAAGCAGAAAGGAAGGTTCCTTTTATGAGAAAAACCAAGATTGTATGCACCATCGGTCCTGCCTGCGACAACGAGGAGACCCTGGAGCGGATGTGTCTGGCCGGCATGAACGTGGCCCGGCTGAACTTCTCCCACGGCACCCACCCGGAGCAGCAGGCGAAGATGGATCTTATCAAGCAGGTCCGGGAGAAGCTGGGCCTGCCCATCGCCATCATGCTGGATACCAAGGGCCCGGAATACCGCATCCGCACCTTTGCCGGCGGCAGCATCGAGCTGAAGGAGGGGGATACCTTCACCTTCACCACGGAGCCGGTCATCGGGGATCAGAGCCGGGTGGCGGTGAGCTACGCCGGCCTCATGGGAGACCTGGCGGTAGGCGACCGGATTCTCCTCAACAACGGCCTCATGGTCTTTACGGTGGAGGAGCTGACGGACAGGGAGGCCCGCTGCCGGGTAGTGGTGGGTGGCACCCTCTCCAACAACAAGAGCATGAGCTTCCCCAACAAAGTCATGAGCCAGGTGT
The DNA here is from genome assembly GCA_944385715.1 of uncultured Oscillospiraceae bacterium. Classification (GTDB taxonomy): domain Bacteria; phylum Bacillota; class Clostridia; order Oscillospirales; family Oscillospiraceae; genus Pelethomonas. Next base: position 9,129 of record CALWYI010000021.1, read on the forward strand.
ACCTCAGCGAGCAGGACAAGGCGGATCTGCTGCTGGGCGTGGCCAACGGCGTGGACTACGTGGCCTGCTCCTTCGTCTCCCGCAAGCAGGATATCCTGGATGTGAAGGAGTTCCTGGCCCAGCACACCAGCGAGCCCATCGGCATCATCGCCAAGATCGAGAACCAGGCGGGCATCGACAACCTGGAGGAGATCTGCGAGGCCTGCGACGGCATCATGGTGGCCCGGGGCGACCTGGGGGTGGAGGTGCCCTTTGAGAAGCTGCCCGCCATCCAGAAGAAGCTCATCAACACCTGCCGCCGCATGGGCAAGCGCTCCATCACCGCCACGGAAATGCTGGAGTCCATGATCTACAACGCCCGGCCCACCCGGGCGGAGATCTCCGACGTGGCCAACGCCGTCTACGACGGCACCAGCGCCGTGATGCTCTCCGGCGAGACCGCTGCGGGCAAGTACCCGGTGGAGTCTGTGGAGACCATGGCCCGGATCGTGGAGAACACGGAGGAGGACATCAACTACGTCCGCCGCTTCTGGAAGGCGGAGTTCCCCCTGCGCAACACGGTGGACGCCATCTCCCACGCCACCTGCGCCATGGCCATCGACATCCAGGCCAAGGCCATCGTGGCCTGCTCCCTGTCGGGTATGACGGTGCGGATGGTGTCCCGGTTCCGGCCCCCGGTGACCATCCTGGGGCTCACCACCAACGAGCGCACCTGGCGGATGCTGGCCCTCAGCTGGGGCGTGACGCCGCTGATGTGCGAGGAGGTGCCCTCCAGCGACGTGCTGTTCTACACCGCCAAGAAGACGGCCAAGGAGCATCTGCAGCTGGAGAGCGGCGACGAGATCATCATCACCGCCGGCCTCACCAACGGCCAGTCCGGCACCACCAACCTCCTGAAGGTGGAGACCATCTGAGCGGCTGCTGCGTCGGCATGGCTGGAGCCGGAGGCGGAATACCGCGCCGCAGCGGAAGGACGCCGCGGCCCCTGTTTTGCACCTGTCTGTCGAAAACCCGGTCCGCGCGTTAAGCGCGGACCGGGTTTTTTAAAGGTTACTGATCTTCCTCGTCATGGAGGGCGCCGCCCGGAGGTTCCCCGTAGCCGATAGCGCTGCCGCCGAAGCGTCTGCGGATGCTGTCCATGGTCTGCTCCAGTTTTTCCAGCCGCTGATCCTGCCGGGACTGGGCGGGGGCGAACAGATCCTCCTGCTCGAAGGTCTCCCACTGGTCGGTGAGGTCCAGGGCGGTGACATTGATGAGGCGGACCGGGGAGGGGGGACGCCAGATCTGGTCGATGAGGGACATGGCGGCGTCCAGCAGCTCCCGCATGAGGTGGGTGCTGTGGGGCAGGTGCTTCTGCCGGGAGATGTTGTGGAAGGCGGGGTCCCGGAGCCCCACCTGGAGGCACCGGCAGTAGAGTCCCTGCTGCCGCAGCCGGGTGGCCACGCTGTCGCAGAGCAGGGCCGTGCCCCGGCGGACGGCCTCCCGGGTGGTCAGGTTCTCCGGAAAGGTGGAGCTGTTGCCCACGCTCTTTACCGGTTCCCGGATGTGCTGGGGCCGCACGGGGGCGTCGTCCCGGCCGTTGGCGTAGCGCCAGAGCTGATAGCCAAGCTTCCCCAGCAGCTCCTGGGGGAGGGCGCTGTCCGCGCCGGCCAGCTGGCCGATGGTGTGGAGGCCGTATTGCCCCAGGGTCCGCTGTGCAGCGGGCCCGGCGAAGAGGAGACTTCCCACTGGCAGGGGCCACACCATCTCCCGCCAGTTCTCCGGGGAGATCACCGTGGTGGCGTCGGGCTTTCTGTAGTCGCTGCCCAGCTTGGCAAAGACCTTGTTGAAGCTGACCCCCACCGACAGCGTCAGACCCAGCTCATCGCGGACCCGCCGGCGGATGCCGTCGGCGATCTCTCCGGGATTCCCGCCGAAGAGATGCATGCTGCCGGTGATGTCCAGCCAGCTCTCGTCGATGCCGAAGGGCTCCACCAGGTCGCTGTAGCTGCCATAGATCTCATTGACCAGATGGGAGAACGTGCGGTAGCGGTCGTGGTGGGGGGGCAGGAGCACCAGCTCCGGACACTTCTGCCTGGCCTGCCAGATGGTCTCCGCCGTTTTGACGCCATAGCGCTTGGCGGGCTCATTTTTGGCCAGAATGATGCCTTTGCGGCTGGAGGGGTCGCCGCAGACCGCCACCGGCAGGTCCCTGAGCTCCGGGTGGGAGAGGAGCTCCACCGAGGCGTAGAAGCTGTTCAGGTCGCAGTGCAGTATCACCCGGTTCACGGCCATCACCTCCTGAAAAAAGCTGTGGTATACCGTCTCCAGTATACCACAGCCGTCAGGAAATGAAAAGAGGAATCGAACAAATGTATCAACTTACTTGTGGAGCAGGGGGGACAGGGGCTTGTAGATGAGGAAGGCCAGGGCCACGTCAAGAATACCCTTCAAAAGCGTGAAGGGCATGTTGAAGATCAAGAGGCAGGCCAGCAGACCGTCCACGGAGGGCAGCAGATCCTGGTACATGCCGATGATGGTGTCCAGGGGCATGAAGGAGGTGTAGAAGGGGTAGGAGATAAAGTAGTTGACGGGCACGCTCAGCACCGCCATGGCCACCGCGCCGGCGGCGGAGGCCAGCAGAGCGCCGGAGCGGGTCCTGCGGACCTTGTAGATCCACCCGGCGGGGATCACAAAGCATATGCCCAGCAGGAAGTTGCACAGCTCCCCCACGCCGCTGGTGGTGGTGAAGAGAAGGTTGATGAGATTCTTCACCAGGCACACCATCACACCGCTGAGGGGACCCATGCTGAAAGCCGCCAGCAGGGCGGGCAGCTCAGAGAAGTCCATTTTGATGAAGGGCGGGATCAGGAAGGGAATGGGGAAGGAGAGGAACATGAGGACGGTGGCCACCGCGCTGAGAATGGCGGTGACGGCGATCTTGTGGGTCTTGGTGGAAAGGGACATAATAAAAAACACTCCTTTGCGGATATAGTAACCCCCGAAAGACATTCCATCCCCGGAGTACTGCCGCAAACGAGTGCGCACATCTTCTTCCATCCAGACTGTCACTGTCGGTACCGGAGTCACACCGGTTCAGCGCTTGCGCGGTCGCGGACTTGTGGCCTGGGGCCCATCACCGCCGGTGGGGACTTGCACCCCGCCCTGAAGATGAATGATTCGGTTGTCTTCTCCATTATACGCAAAGCGGCGGAAAAAGCAAGCATAATTTTCTTTACAAAATAGAATATATGTTCTATAATCAAACCACTGAGGAAGGAGGTGGAGCTGCCGTGGAGCGAAAACGCAGCTGCTGCTTTACCGGCCATCGGCCGGAGAAGCTGCCCTGGGGGACCGACGAGGCGGACCCGCGGTGCGTGGCGCTGAAGGCGGCCATCCGGGACGCGGTGGCCGCCGCCTATGACGAGGGGTTCCGCCACTTCATCTGCGGCATGGCCCGGGGCTGCGATCTCTACTTCGCGGAGGCGGTGGTGGCCCTGCGGGCGGAGAGACCGGGTGTGACCCTGGAGGCGGCTGTCCCCTGCCCCACCCAGGCCAGGTCCTGGCCGGCGGAGGAGCGGGAGCGATGGCAGGCCCTGGTGGAGCGGAGCGACTTTGAGACCATGGTCCAGGAGCACTACAGTCCCTCCTGCATGCTCCGGCGGAACCGGTACATGGTGGACCACAGCAGCCTGGTTATCGCCGTGTACGACGGGGCGGAGGGGGGGACCCGGCAGACCCTGGAGTACGCCATATCCAAGAAGGTCCCCTTTGTGGACATCCACCCCGGGGGCGGGGTCAGGAAATTTTGCCGCCGGCTGCCGGGGGAAGAGGTTTGACAGTCCGCCTCTCCTGGAGTATAATGAACCAACAGGCAGCGAGAGGTCCCGCCGCCCGGCGGGGTGATCTTCCGCCGCCCTGCGTGTGAAAAGCAGGCGCTGCCCCCCTGGGGAGCGCGCGGAGGGGGAAGAGACATGCCGTATCGCAAGGGAGAGGGCTATGACTGGCTTCTGGTGGGCTTCGGCGTGCTGATCGCGGCGGTGCTTGCCCAGGAGAGGGAAGTGGAGGTCCTGGTGCTGGGCTTTGCCGTGGTGGGCGTGCTGTTCGCCGGACTGCGCCTGGGGGCCTGGTGGCTGGAGCGGCGGGAGCGGGACAAGTGATCCCCTGGCTGCGGAAAAAACGAAACATAGCGGCGGGGCAAAGGCCCCGCCGTTTCTTGTATGGGATCAGGCCGGCGGAATACAGATGCCGGCAAGGAGGAAAAGCGATATGAGTGCCCTGAGCGAAAAGAGATTTCTCACCCTGGCGCCCCCCACCGAGGAGGACGCCCGCGGCGACCAGCGCCGCCTGCTGGACGCTCTGCGGGAGGACTTCGGGGAGGTGGCGCTGCCCCTGCCCCTGGTCCGGCGGCTGTACCCCCTGTGCCGGAAGGCGGAATGGCGGGTGACGGTCACCCTGGTGTGGAACGGGAAAAACTGGCAGGTGACGGACCTGGAGCCGGGGGACACCACCGCCTGGCACTACGGCCTGGCGGCGGACCTGGGCAGCACCAGCGTCACCATGGAGCTGGTGGATCTCCGCTCCGGGGCGGTGGTGGCCAGGGAGAGCATGTACAACCGGCAGACCGCCCTGGGCTCCGACGTGCTCACCCGGATCTTCTATGCCAAGGACCAGCCGGAGCACCTGGAGGAGCTGCGGCTGGCCGCTGTGGAGACCCTGGATGAGCTCATGGGCCGTCTGACGGAGGCCTCCGGGGTGGAGGTGAGCCGCTGCCCGGTGCTGGTGCTGGCGGGGAACACGGTGATGACCCACTTCCTCCTGGGGCTGGACGGCTTCCCCCTGTTTCTCTCCCCCTACGCGCCGGTGGCGGCGGAGCCGGGATTCCTCACCGGGGCGGAGCTGGGGCTTCATCTGGCGGGGCTGGTGTACCTCTTTCCCGCCCGGGCCAACTACATGGGCGGGGACATCATCAGCGGCCTGGTGGCCACCGGCGTGGCCCGGTCCGAGGGCATCCGTCTTTTCTTCGACATCGGCACCAACGGCGAGCTGGTGGCGGGCTGCCGGGACTTCCTCCTCTCCGGCGCGGGAGCCGCCGGCCCGGCCCTGGAGGGCGGTGTGATCCGCACCGGCATGTGCGCCGGGCCCGGGGCTGTGGAGCACGTGGACATCCGGGGGGAGGCGGTGCGCCTCCAGGTCATCGGCGGGGAGAAGATCCGGGGGGTGTGCGGCTCCGGCATCGTGGACCTGCTGGCGGAGCTGTACCTGGAGGGGATCATCGACTTCCGGGGGACCTTCCGGCCGGAGGCCTCCCGGCGGGTGACGACGGTGGAGGGGGAGCCGGCCTACCGCTACGCCGAGGCGGAGGAGACGGCGGAGGGCAGGCCCCTCTACTTCTATCAGAGCGACATCCAGGAGTTTCTCGCCACCAAGGCCGCCGCCTACACCATGGTGGAGTATATGCTCAAGGCCATCGGCATGACCTTTGACGATGTGGAGAAATTCTATGTGGCCGGGGCCTTCGGGGCCTATATCCGCACCGCCTCCGCGGTGACCATCGGGCTCTATCCGGATCTTCCGGAGGAGAAGGTCTCCTGCGTGGGCAACAGTTCCCTGGAGGGGGCCCGGGTGCTGCTGCTGGACCGGGAGAAACTTGCGGAGGCGGAGGGCATCGTGGCGCGGATGGACTACATCCAGTACGGGGCCATCCCGGACTTCGTGGACAGCATGAGCGCCGCCCGGGCCATCCCCCACCTGGATACCGCCCGGTACCCCAGCGTCATGGAGTGGAAGGCCCGGCGGCAGAGCGGAGAATAACCATCTCCCTCCGGGGACGCCCCGCGGCGGCAGGAGGCACTCCCTGGCCGCGGGGCAGCTCGTTGCAATCTGGTGAAAAAAACGGAAAATCCCCGCGCCCTAAGGCGCGGGGATCGCGTTTGACCATATGTTAGACAGCTCTGGTAACTTTACCGGAACGCAGACACCGGGTACAAACGTACACATGGCGAGGGGTACCATCGACGATTGCCTTCACACGCTTGACATTGGGCTTCCACGTCCGGTTGGAACGCCTGTGGGAGTGGGACACCTTGATGCCAAAGGTAACACCCTTGTCACAGAATTGACACTTAGCCATCCGTTGCACCTCCTTGCTGTTCTGAATAAAACAAGTGCCAAAAGCACCGACTGATATAATAGCAGAGTTTGACAGGAAATGCAAGCACAAAATGAAAAAACTTCAAAAGTTTTTGCGCTCTTGTCAAGACTGGCCATTTATACTATAATATTCCCAGCAAAATTCCCCTGTAAAACGGGTTTTGAGGAGGGAGGAAGGCCAATGATACAACAGGATGAAATGAAAGGCGGCGTAAAGCTTCCGGAACTGGTGGAACAGCTTGGTCTGGCCGTGGTCAATAAGGGAAAGGACTACGAGAGCGCCCTGGTGGGCATCCGGGATGTGAACCGCCCCGGCCTCCAGCTGGTGGGATTTTTCGACTACTTTGACGAGCGCCGCCTCCAGGTCATCGGCATGGCGGAGACGAAAATGCTGGAGAGTATGACGGCGGAGCAGCGGGCGGAGAGCTTTTCCCACCTCTTTGAGTACGACATCCCCGCCCTGGTGGTCTCCCGGGACCTGGACATCTATCCCGAGTGCCTGACCATGGCCCGCAAGCACCAGCGGACGCTGCTCCATACGGCGGATACCACGGTGGTCTTCACCACCCGGGTCATTGAGTATCTCAGCCGCCGCCTGGCCCCCACCATCACCCGCCACGGGGTGCTGCTGGATATCTACGGCGAGGGCGTCATGATCATCGGCGACAGCGGCATCGGCAAGAGCGAGACCGCCATCGAGCTGGTCAAGCGGGGCCACCGTCTGGTGGCGGACGACGCGGTGGATATCCGCCTGGTGTCCGACCGGCTGCTGGGCAAGGCTCCGGAGCTGATCCGCCACTACATCGAGCTGCGGGGCATCGGCGTCATCGACCTGCAGCAGCTCTTCGGCATGAGCGCCGTGAAGCTGGAGTCCCAGATCGACCTGGTGGTGGAGCTGGAGCGCTGGCAGGAGGACAAGTTCTACGACCGCTTCGGCCTGGACGAGCAGACGGTGGACATCCTGGGGATCCGGCTGCCCATCATCACCATCCCTGTCCAGCCGGGGCGGAACCTGGCGGTGATCGTGGAGGTGGCCGCCATGAACAACCGTGCCAAGAAGTACGGCTTCAACGCCGCCGCCAAGCTGGCGGAGGAGCTGGAGCGCCATGTCCAGGGCAGCTGAGAAATACTGCCGGGAATGAGAATGATAAAATAAGGTGGGAATACTATGTACTATATCGGAATCGACGTTGGCGGCACCAACCTGAAGGCTGGTCTGGTGGACGAAAATTACCAGTTGGTGGCCACGAAGAAGACGCCCCTGCACTTCGTCTCCATGGAGCAGATGGGGGAGACCCTGGCGGACATGGCCCTGGGCCTTCTGGAGGAGAACGGGATAGAGCGCAGCCAGGTGGCCTCGGTGGGCATGGGCTTCCCCGGATCGGTGGATAATCGCCGGGGTGTGGTGATCAAGACCGTGAACATCCCCATCCGCTTCATGCCGGTGGCAGAGATCTTCCACCGCCGCTGGGATGTACCGGTGTACCTGGGCAACGACGCGGACTGCGCCGCCCTGGGAGAATACTACCACTATGGAGAGAAATTAGAGAGCCTGATTCTGGTAACTCTGGGCACCGGCATCGGCACCGGCATCATTTTGAATGGAAAGATCCAGTCCGGGTGCAACGGCTTTGGGGGTGAGGGCGGCCACATCGTCATCGTCCACGGCGGCGAGCAATGCACCTGTGGCCGCAAGGGCTGCTGGGAGCGCTACGCCTCCGCCAGCGCCCTGGTCCGCCAGACCAAGGCGGCCATGGAGGCCAACCCCGCCTCCGCCATGTGGCAGGTGTCCGGCGGATTGGAGCAGGTGGACGGCCGCACCGTCTTCGCGGCAGTGCGCGCCGGCGACGCCGCCGCCAAGGCGGTGCTGGAGCAGTACCTGGACTATCTGGTTGAGGGCCTCGCCAACTTCATCAACATCTTCCAGCCGGAGGTCATCGCTCTGGGCGGCGGTGTCAGCCATGGACTGGATGAGGAGCTGATGGCCACCCTCCAGTCCAAGGTGCTGGAGCTGTGCTTCGGCCGGGAGGCGGAGCGCCGCACCAAGCTGGTGAAAGCCCGGCTGGGCAACGACGCCGGCATCATCGGCGCGGCCCTCCTGGGGGTCTCCGGCTGAAAAACTTTGTAAAGTAAGGAGACTTTTCATGCCTTGGTATGAAAGTTTTGACAGTGTAGTTGCCCGGCGGCTCCCCACTTTGCGTATCCTGCGCGACGAGCCTATGGCGGGCCACACCACCTTCCGCATCGGCGGCCCGGCCCGGCGCATGGCCTTTCCGGCCTCGCCGGAGGAGATGACGGCGCTGCTGGACCTGGCGGCGGCGGAGGGCTGGCCCTGGATGGCGGCGGGCAACGGCTCCGATCTGCTGGCGGACGACGACGGCCTGGACCTGTTGGTCATCGTCACCACCGCCATGGACCGCGTGGAGCGGACGGGGGAGACCACCATCCGGGCCTGGGCGGGGATTTCCCTGGCCCGCCTCGCGGTGTTCGCCATGGAGCAGGGCCTCAAAGGACTGGCCTTCGCCCACGGCATCCCCGGCAGCCTGGGCGGTGCGGTGTTCATGAACGCCGGGGCCTACGGCGGCGAGATGTGCCAGGTGGTGACGGCGGTGACGGCGTGGCTGCCGGGCCGGGGCGTCGTGACGCTGCGGGGGGAGGAGCTGGCCTTCGGCTACCGCCGCAGCTGCTTTGGGACCAACGGCGGCGTGGTGCTGTATGCGGATATCCGACTGGCCCCCGGGGACCGGGAGGCCGTCCGCCGGGAGATGGAGGAGCTGATCCGCCGCCGCCGGGAGAAGCAGCCTCTGGAGTACCCCAGCGCGGGCAGCACCTTCAAGCGGCCGGAGGGCCACTACGCCGCGGCCCTCATCGAGCAGTGCGGCCTCAAGGGCGCCTCTGTGGGGGGAGCGATGGTGTCCCCCAAGCACGCCGGGTTTGTCATCAATACCGGCGGCGCCACCTGCGCCGATGTACTGGCGCTGATGGACCGTGTGCGGGAGACGGTGTACCGGGAGACCGGCGTGACCCTGGAGCCGGAGGTCCGGATCCTGCGCCGGTCGGGGAAATAAGCGGAAACGTGTGTGTACCGGCGTCGGAGGGCGCCGAAGAGAGAAAGGCAAGACCATGGAGATACTGATCATATCCGGCCTGTCCGGCGGGGGAAAGAGCAAGGCGGCCTCCTTCCTGGAGGACATGGGCTTTTACATTGTGGACAACATGCCCGCGGGGATCATCCTGAAATTCGCCTAGTTCTGCGCCCCCGGCAGCCGCC
>CALWYI010000022.1 GCA_944385715.1 uncultured Oscillospiraceae bacterium
CATGGCGCTGGACCAGGAGAGAATGGCCCCCTGCCACCAGCCGAAGATGGCGGCGTTGGAGAAGGTGATGAGGAAGGCAGGCAGCGGCGCCACCACCGAGGAGAACACCATCAGGGCGAAGGAGATCACCGCCGCGTAGGCCCCGTAGGAGCGGATGAAGGCCACCACCTTCTCCACATCCGCCGAGCCCAGCACCGCTGAGGCCTGGTTGACATAGGCGTTCACCGACGGCACCGCCAGGTACACGATGCAAAGGAGGATCAGTATGCCCAGCACATACCACTTGAGATGCTTTCTTTTCATGTCTTTCTCCCTTTTTTTGTAATATCATCCGGAAAGAGCCGCCGTCCCAGCAGCACGGTAACCGCCAGCAGCAGTCCCAGCAGGGCCAGGGCGCCCCAGAATGCCGGTGAGGCCGGGTCCAGGGCCTTGTCCCCGATGTTGATGAAGACCACCGTGCCGGGGATGATGCCGATGGCCGAGGCCGCGAGATAAGTCCCCAGGGACATTGGAGTGAGTCCGAAGGTGTAGTTGATAAGATTATAGGGCACCGCCGGGATCAGCCGCAGCACCACCAGCAGGAGAAATCCCTCCCGGCCACCGGCCCGTTCCAGCCGCTGCCGCCACCGGGGAGAGAGCTTCCGCTCCACATACCGCTCCACTGTCTCCCGGCCCACATGCCGGGACAGGAGGAACATAAGAGCGCAGTTGAGCATGGCCCCCAGGAAGGTGTAGGCGCTCCCCGCCCACAGGCCGAAGAGGAGCCCTCCCGCCAGGGCCAGCACCGCCACCGGGAAGAATACCGCCGGCAGCAGGACAAAAAGCCCGACGTACGCCGCAGGGGCCCACCCTCCGCAGCCCGCCAGCGCGTCCCGGATGTCCTGGGGAGACACCCGGGCAAAAAAGGGCCAGCACAGCAGCAGGACCGCCGCCAGCACAGCCGCCGGGGCCAGGATCTTTTTTTCTTTCACACCATCACCCTGGTCTGGATAGTTTGTTCATCCTACCCATTATAGGGAGTACAGGCTGTTTCTGTCAAGGTTGATATCTATAAATACTACAAATAGATATTTTCTATATATTTAAATCTATCCAATTATTTTTTCGCTTTGACTTATTGATTGGTTGGTGATACAATACGCCCGACCCTGGGCCTGTGGCGTCCGGGGTCGTACAGCCTGCGCAAAATCCTGTACATCAGAAAATTTATGGAGGTAAAAGATGAAAAAGCTGCTTGCCCTTCTGCTGGCGATGCTGATGGTCATTCCCATGGTCGCCTGCAGCACCAACAACGGCGGCAATGACGCCGCCGACAGCGGTGAAGCCACCACCGATGTGGAAATGAAGTACATGACCGTGGAGGAGCTCAACGACGTGCTGGGCAGCGACGGGTATGTGGTCCTGGACGTGCGGAAGGCCGCCGACTATGAGACCTCCCACATTCCCGGCGCCGTGTCCGCCGACATGGACGCCGCCGTCAACGGCGACACCGCCGCCGGCGAGGAGACCATGACCGCCGCCTCCGAGGGCCTGGACGACACCCTGGTCCTGGTCTGCTACTCCGGCAAGAAGTACGCCCAGGCCAGCACCAACGCCCTGTCCGCCATCGGCTACGACATGGACAAGGTGGTCACCCTGGAGGGCGGCTTCACCGCTTGGACCGAGACCTATCCCGACAACGTGGAGTAAGGCCTTCGCCATAGACACCACAAGATGAAAGCCGCCCCTCTCTCGCGAGAGGGGCGGCTTTTGCTTGCTTTTCACCGGTGGCCCGAGGGCAGGCGCGGCGCTCAGCCCTCGTAGGTCTGGGCCACCCGGGCCAGGGCGTCCACTACCTTCAGGTGCTGGGGGCAGGCGGTCTCGCACTGGCGGCACTTGACGCAGGCGGAGGCTTTTCCTCCGGTCTCGGCCAGACGCTGATAGGCCTCCTTCTGTACCGGCAGACCCCGGCGGAGGGCCATCTGGTCCCCGTTGTACAGGGCGAAGTAGTCGGGGATGGGGATGTTCCGGGGGCAGCCGTCCACACAGTAGCGGCAGGCGGTGCAGGCCACGGCGGGCAGGGCGCTGAGGATCTCTGCCACCTGGGCCAGCAGCGCCGTCTCCTCCTCCGTCAGGGGCGGAACATCGCTCATGAAGCCGGTATTCTCCTCCAGCTGGGCCATATCGGACATGCCGCTGAGGACCACCTCCACCTCCGGGAGACTGGCGGCAAAGCGGATGGCCCAGGAGGCCGGGGACCAGTCGGGATGGACCGCCCGCAGGAGCTTTTCCGCCTCCTCCGGCAGTCTGGCCAGGCGGCCGCCCTTCACCGGCTCCATGACCACCACCTTCTTCCCGTGGCGGACCACCGTCTCGTAGCACTTCCGGGACTGAATGCGCTCATCCTCCCAGTCCAGGTAGTTCAGCTGCAGCTGGACAAACTCCACCTCCGGGTGCTCCGTGAGGATCTGATCCAGGAGGGCGGCGTTGTCGTGGTAGGAGAAGCCCAGGTGGCGCAGCTTCCCCTCGTCCCGTTTTTTCGCCAGGAAGCCAAAGGTGTCCAGGCGCTTTGCCGCCCTGTAGTTCTCCGCGTTGACGCAGTGGACAAGGTAGCGGTCAAAGTAATCCACGCCGCACTTCTCCAGCTGCTCGTCAAAGATCCGCTCCTGCTCCTCCCGGGTTCCCTTCTCCCGCAGGCTGGTAATGGGCATTTTGTCCGCCAGATAGTAGCTCTCCCGGGGATAGCGGCTGGCGAGGATGTCCTTTACCACCCGCTCGCTCTCCTTGCCGTGGTAGAAATAGGCGGTGTCCACATAGGTGAAGCCCCTGGCCAGAAAGGCATCCATCATAGCCCGGGCCTGGGGCCGGTCCACCTGGGTCTGGTCCTTGGGGTCCGTCAGCGGCAGACGCATCATGCCGAAGCCTAGCTTCTTCATATCGCTTCCTCCTGTTCTTCACAGTTCTATGCTCCGATTATACCACCCTCCGCCCCATTGGACAAGGCATTTTCTTCCCGCCGGGCCTCCGGCCGCCTGTCCGCAGCCGAAAAACAGGCGGCCGCCTCCCCGTCTTGGGGAGGCGGCCGCACCGCTCCTATGGGCTTATTTCTTTTTCCGGCTGTAGGGGGTACCCTCCAGAGGCAGGGTATACCGCCGCTTGCCGTCGTAGCGGTAGTAGGCGTCGGAGATGGCGGGAGCGGTGGGGATGGAGGTGATCTCCCCGATACCGATGGCTCCGCAGGCCACGTCCAGGCCCGGCTTTTCCACCACGATGGCCTTGATCTCCGGCACCTGGTTGGCCTTGAAGAGGCCCAGGGTGCCGAACTTGGCGGTGGGCTTGCAGTCCACCAAAGGGTACTCCTCGGTGAGGGCGAAGCCCATGGACATCACCACGCCGCCCTCGATCTGGCCCTCGCAGGAGATGGGGTTCACCGCCTTGCCCACGTCGTGGGCGGCCACTATCTTCTCGATCTTCCCATCCTCCCCCAGGATGCAGATCTGGGTGGCGTAGCCGTAGGCCACGTGGCTGACGGGGTTGGGCACGTCCGCCCCCAGGGGGTCCGTCTTGGCGAGATACTCGCCCCTGTACTCCGTGCCGTTGAGATCCGCCAGGGTCTTGCCCTCCATAGCCTTCTTCAGCTCCACGCAGGCCCGGCGGCAGGCCTCGCCGGTGATGAGGGTCTGGCGGGAGCCGGAGGTGGTTCCGGAATCCGGCGCCTCAAAGGTGTTGGACCGCTCGTAGACGATGGCGTCCCGGGGCAGGCCCAGCTGGTCGCAGCACATCTGCACCAGCACCGTGCCCAGGCCCTGGCCGATGCAGGAGGCGCCGGCCAGGATGTGGACCTTGCCGTCCTCCACCACCAGGCGGCAGCGGCCCCAGTCGGGCAGGCCCACGCCCACGCCGGCATTTTTCATGGCGCAGCCGATGCCCACATATTTTGCGGCGTCGTAGTAGGGCTTCACCGCCTCCAGAGTCTCCACAAGGCCCGTCTCCGGCCCTACGATCTGGCCGTTGGGCAGCGTCTGGCCGGGGCGGATGGCGTTGCGGTAGCGGATCTCCCAGGGGGTGATGCCCACCAGGTCCGCCATCTCGTTGAGGAGCGTCTCAATGGCGAAGCAGGTCTGGGTCACGCCGAAGCCCCGGAAGGCCCCGGCGGGGGGATTGTTGGTGTAGTAGGCGTAGCCGTCGATCTGGAAGTTCTCATAGTGGTAGGGGCCCGAGGCGTGGGTGCAGGCCCGCTCCAGTACCGGTCCTCCCAGGGACGCATAAGCTCCGGTATCGGCGATGACGTTGGCCGCCACGCCCTGGATGATGCCGTTCTCGTCGCAGCCGATGGCAAACTCCATCTCCATGGGGTGGCGCTTGGGGTGGATGAGGATGCTCTCCGCCCGGGTGAGCTTGCACTTCACCGGCCGCTTGGTGAGGTAGGCCACCAGGGCCGCCAGGTGCTGGACGGTCACGTCCTCCTTGCCGCCGAAGCCGCCGCCCACCAGCATGTTCTTGACCTTTACCTTCTCGAAGGGAAGGCCCAGCATGGGGGCCGTCTCGTGCTGGGTGTCGTAGGCCCCCTGGTCCGTGGAGAGGATCATGACCCCGTCCCCGTCTGGATAGGCCACGGCGCACTCCGGCTCCAGGAAGGCGTGCTCCGTATAGGGGGTGTAGAACCGCCGGGTGAGGACATGCTTGCTGCGGGCGATGGCCAGGGCGGCGTTGCCCCGCTGGATGTGCTTGTGGGCGAATAGGTTCCCGCTGCGGTGGACCAGCGGCGCGTCGTAGGCCATGGCCTCCTCCGGGGAGCGCACCGGGGTGAGAACCTCGTACTCCACCTGGACCATCCGCTTGGCCTTCTCCAGGATCTCCTGGGTCTCGGCGGCCACGATGCAGATGGCGTCCCCCAGGTAGTGGGTGGTGCCCCCCACCGGGATCATGGTGTCCCAGTCCTTGACGATGTGGCCCACCTTGTTCTCCCCGGGGATATCCTCGGCGGTGAACACCCCCACCACTCCCGGCAGCGCCAGGGCCTCCTCCCTGTGTATGGCCTTGACGATGGCCCGGGGATGGGCGCTGCGGACGGCGGAGGCGTAGATCATGCCGTCCATATACACGTCGTCGGGGTACTGGCCGTAGCCCTGGACCTTCTCCGCCACGTCCACCCGGTGGACATGGGCCCCCAGCTTCCACTGGCGCTTCTCCGCCTCGTCGGGGAGATGGCCCGCCCGGAGGATCTTCGCGGTGAGCTTTACCCCCTCCACGATCTTCACATAGCCCGTGCACCGGCAGATGTTGGTCCGCAGGGCAAAGCGGATCTCCTCCTCCGTGGGGTCGGGATTCACGTCCAGCAGGCCCTTGGCCGCCATCACCATGCCGGGGATGCAGAAGCCGCACTGGACCGCTCCCGCCTCGCCGAAGCCGTAGGTGTAGGCCGCCTTCTCAAAGTCGCTGAGGCCCTCCGCCGTGAGGATGGTCTTCCCCTCCAGCTTGTCGGTGGTCATGATGCAGGCACGGGTGGCCTTGCCATCCACCAGGACGGTGCAGGTGCCGCAGGCGCCCTCGCTACAGCCGTCCTTGACGGAGGTGAGGCGCAGCTCATCCCGCAGAAAACGCAGCAGCTTCTGATTCTTCTCCGTTGTAACGGTTCTGCCGTTTACCACAAATGTAGCCATAGCATGTCTCCTTCTATCCCCATGATGGGCACCGGGCCGCCCTGTTCTTCTCAGCTATTATAACTGAAAATTTGTTTGACTTCAACACAAATTTTTAGTATATTTCCTCTCTCTGTAGAAAAGCCCCCGGGGCGCCGGAATAGCCGGGGCGCCCCGGGGGAACGGGTCACGGTATCTGTGGTTCTGTGGGAATATCAGGCTCAGCCGGCGCGTCAGGCTCGACCGGCGCGTCGGTCCCCTGGTTGGGATCCTCGTCGGGATCGGTGGGGTGCTGTCCGCTGTCGGAGCCGGGCTCATCATCGTCGGTGCCGTCGCCCCAGGGCCACCAGTCGGGCCACTCCCAACCCTCGTCGCCGGGCACCAGCACATCCGGGTCCACATAGTCCTCGGTGTGGATGTTGCAGGTCCCCTGGGTCTGGACATAGGAGAGGTGGGCATCGCTGTCGGTTGCCAGAATGGGCCAGCCGGTGGTGACCGTACCGTCCTCATTGGTCACAGCGGAGCCGTAGGGCACCTCCAGGAACTGCCGGCCCTGGAGCAGTACCCGGGTCACGCGGCAGTCATCCGGGCAGTACTCCCCGGCCAGCATGTTGCTCTCGCTGCAGAACTGGGCCTCCACGTGGCAGGTACAGGTCTCCGTGGGCACAGCCCCCTCCTGCATCTCCACCGTGATCACCCGGCTGCCCCGGTAATCCTGGGAGCAGAGGGCGGAGGGCTTGAGGCCGCAGTCGGCGCAGACCTGGACGGAAACGATGCCCGCGGGCTTGTCCGGGAAGGATTTATTCTCCAGGCCCTCGTGGACCTGCTCCATCACCAGCTTCCAGATCTTGGCGGCAGGGTTGCCACTGGCGGTGATCTTCTCGTTGCCGTCGGCGTAGCCGATCCACACCGCCGCGGAGTAGTAGGGGGTGTAGCCCACGAAGTAGCGGTCAAAGTTGTTGGTGGTGGTACCGGTCTTGCCGGCGATGGTCATGCCGGAGAAACTGGCGGAAGTGCCGGTACCGCCGGTGACCACGCTGCGCAGCATCTTGTTCATCAGATAGGCGGTGGTCTCCTTCATGGCCACGGTGGACTGGACGGGATTGTCCACGATGACCTCCTTGCCGTCGTTGGAGAGGATCTGGGTGATGGTGCGGGGCTCACTGTAGATACCGGAGTTGGCGAAGGCGCCGTAGGCCGCCGCCATCTCCTCGGTGGTGACGCCGTAGGTGAGGCCGCCCATGGCCAGAGCCGCCAGGGCGATGTCCCGCTCGTCCAGATCAAAGCCCAGGTTGTTCTCCATAAACTCGAAGGAGGTAGCGTAGCCCAGCTTCTCCAGCACCCGGCAGGCCACGGTGTTGATGGACTGCTGCACGGCGTAGGACACCGTCACCGGGCCCACGTACTTGTTGTTGGAGTTCTTGGGGTAGCCGCCGGTACCGGAGTCGTTGAGGCGCAGGGGATAGTCGTCAATGACGCTGCCCGGGCCGATGACATCGTTGTCAATGGCGGGAGCGTACACGGATACCGGCTTGATGGCGCTGCCGCAGGGGCGGCGGGAGGTGGCCAGGTTCAGGGAGAGGCTCCCCTCCTTCTGCCCCACGCCGCCGGCCATGGCCACCACATCGCCGGTATAGGGATCCGTGATGGTGATGGCGCTGCTCAAGGGCGTACCGTTGGCGGAGGGATAATCAAAGTTGGAGGTGTCCTCGTATACGCTGTCCACGATGTTCTGGATGTCCATATCCAAGGTGGTGTAGATCTGATACCCGGCGGAGTACAGCAGCTCGATGGCCATTTCGCGGGTGCAGCCGCGGGCCTCGGAGATAAGCTCCACCGCGTCCTCAAACACCGCGTCCATGAACCAGGAGAACACGCCGCTGCTACTGGACGATGTTCCGCTGCTCTCCTCATCGCCGTGGAGGGCCTTGTACTCCTCGCTGTCGGTGAAGATCAGCTTCTCCGCCTTGGCGGCGTCGCACTCCTCCTGGGAGATATACCCGAACTCCACCATCAGATTCAGGATTGTCTCCTGGCGCTCCTTGTTGAAATCCTGGGGGGTCTTGATGGAGCCGTCCGCCTGGACGAACTCCGCATCCCGCAGGGGGTCATACAGGGAGGGGTTGTTGGTGATACCCACGATGCAGGCGCTCTCTGCCAGGTCCAGCTCCCACACGTTCTTGCCGAAATAGGTCTGTGCGGCGGTCTGGATACCGTCGCAGCCGTGGCCGAAATACACCCGGTTGAGGTACTCCGTGAGGATGTCCTCCTTGCTGTGGGTCTTCTCATACTCCAGAGCCCGGAAAATCTCCCGGAACTTCCGCTTGACGGTCACGTCGGTGTCTCCGGTCATGGCGCGCAGCACCTGCTGGGTGATGGTGGAGCCGCCCCGGGTGTTGCCGCCGGTGACGGTCTGGACAATGGCCGCCGCAGTGCCCTGCCAGTCCACGCCGTGGTGCTCCCAGAAGCGGTGATCCTCGATAGATACCAGGGCATTGATGAGGTGCTCCGGAATCTGGTCAAAGGTCACCAGTTCCCGGTTGGTGCCGGATTTGTACAGGGTCTGGAGCTCCACCCACTCCCCCGTCTCATTGTCCTGGTAGTACACCGTGGAGGAGAGTCCCATGGTCAGCTCCTGGGTCTCCGTCTCCAGGGAGGGCAGCAGGGTGGTGTTCACATAGGTCATGAAGATCTTGAAGAAGATGGCGATGGTCAGAATGCCGATGATGCACAGGGTGAAGAGCACCAGAACGATGCGCCCGACAATCCCGCCGACGCTGATCTTCTTTTTCTTCTTCCGGGGCGCGCCGGAGCTGCCGCCTGCCGGCGTCTGCCCGCTCCGGCCATTGCTGTAATTATCCATGCAGGATAGCCTCCTTTTCATCCTTTTCGTACTGGGACCGCGCCGCCCCCCATTGGGCGGCAAATGCGGCAAAGGCGGCAAAGGCCGCAAAAAAGGATTTTTCCCTTCCTTTTCACACTGCTTGTCATAGCGGCATAGCCTATACTATACCCCAACTTATAGTATAGCACAGCTTGTCAACCTGACCGCCCTGGAAAAATTCCCAAGATCCAGCATTTTCCTGACTGAGAAGACCTGTTTCTCCGTGAAACACAAAAAAATCCAAAGGAAATCGTCGAAATATCCCAGATGAGAGGCCTTGCATTTTTCAGAAAAAGCGGGTACACTATACTCACAGCAAAGCGACGGGGAATCCCCCGGTCCACCACCACAAGGAGGTACCCGCCATGAGCGAGGAATTCGGCCCTGATTTTATCACCATCACCGACGAGGACGGCAACGACATCGAGCTGGAAATGCTGGACGCCCTGGAGCACAACGGCCAGACCTATATGGCCTTCTGCCCCGCCGTGGAGGAGGGGGCCGACGAGGACAGTGAGGATTATGGCCTGGTGATCCTCAAGACCATTGAGGAAAACGGCGAGGAGCTGCTGTCCACCCTGGACAGCGACGAGGAACTCAACGCCGTGTACGATCTCTTCATGGAGCGTCTTTTTGAGGACGAGGATGAGGAGTAATTCCATTCCTTCTCTTTAGACGCGATCCCGGACAAAAAGTTCCTCCCCAAGAAGAACCCACGCCCTGCGGGGTGCGTGATGAACCTTTTTTTAACCCACATTCTGTTATACGGGATGCTGGTTCAGCGTCTGGTTTGCAGGCCTCCCGGCTGCCACCTGCGGTTGGAAGTTGGAAGCAGTAAAGGACGCTGCAGGCGACCCACCTGCCTAATATGTGCAGGTTATAACAGGGTTCACACGGCCACTGCGGGGCTTCCTGCGGAAAAGCGCGGCGCCGTCCTGTCGGACGGCGCCGTTTTTCTACGGGGCCGATGTCTCCTCCGGTGCCGCTCCGGCGGGATCCGGCCGGGCCGCCTCGCCCTGAGACAGCTCCGGGAAGTATTTCCTGAACAGCGCCTCGCCGCTCTCCCGGACCTCCCGGGCAAAGGCGTTGTAGGCCGCGAGCATCCGCTCTCCCTCCGCCGTCAGCACCGCGCCGCCGCCGTGGCGGCCGCCGGTGGTGGAGGAGATGAGCTTAAAGCCCAGCTGCCGCTCCGCATTGCGGAGGATGGTCCAGGCCTTGGAGTAGGCCATGTCCATGTCCATGGCCGCCGAGCGCAGGGAGTGGAGCCGCTCCACCCGCTCCAGCAGCATGGCCACCCCCGGGCCGAAGCACTTCTCGTCGGTAAACAGCCGCACGGTGATTACCGGATGGAGTTTTCTCTCTTCCATAGCCGAACCCCTCCCCCGCATATCCTTTTTTTCAGTATACCACGGGTCTGCCTCCGGGGCAAGGGCCTCAGCCCTCCATATACTCCACGTAGTCCCTCTCGCAGGCGAACAGCACCCACCGGCCGCCCACATAGCCCATATAGCCGCTGTTGTTGTAGTAGCCCTTCATGGTCTTGTCCTCCCTGTTTTCTTTGATGGTACCAGTGTACCCCAAATGCAGGGTGAAAAACCGGACAGTAACCAGCAATTGTATCAAAAAATGCAAGCATTCTTTGATAGGATGCAGCCCGCGGCGTCGCACTCGCTGCGCTCGCACGCTTGCGGGCTGAGAAGTGTTCTTTCCGAGGCACATGTCCCCGGAAAAATGGATCGCATTTTATTTTACCGCCTTCGGCGGCAACACTCTGCCGAGGGCTTTTTAACCTGCAAGACACGTTCCGTTTCTTGCGTAGACGTTGCCTTTCTTGACAGACAGCAGCGCCCGGCCGATGGCCGAGCGCTGCTGTTATGCGAATTTGCGTCAGATCGCCAGACGGCCTCCTCAGGCCTCCTTCCCCAGGCGGCGGAGCATGGTCTTCTTCACCGCCCGGAGGATGTTCTCATAGCCGGTGCAGCGGCACAGGTGGCCGGAGAGGAGCTTGCGCAGCTCCTCGTCGGTGTACTCCTTCCCGCTCTCCAGGATCTCCACGGCGGTCATGATGAAGCCGGGGGTGCAGAAGCCGCACTGGATGGCGGCCTCGTCGATGAAGGCCTGCTGGATGTCGCTGAGCTCCCCGTCGGGGCCCATGAGGCCCTCCAGGGTGCGGATGTTCTTCCCGTCGGCCCAGGCCGCGAGATACAGGCAGGAGTTGTAGCACTCGCCGTCGATGATGACGTTGCAGGCGCCGCACTCCCCCACCTCGCAGCCCTTCTTCACGCTGGTGAGGCGGAAGTCGTTGCGGAGCATATCGGTGAGGCTGGCGCGGACGTCCACCGCCTGCTCCACCTCCCTGCCGTTGATGGTACAGTGGATCACTTTGTACTGCTTGCTCATGCCATCACACCTCCCGCCAATTTGATGGATTCCATGAGGCACCGCCGGGCCATCTCCACGGCGATATGCTCCCGGAAGTCCTTGCTGGCCCGCCAGCTGTTCCGGGGGTGGATGTCCGCCAGCACCGCCGCGGCAAAGGTGTCCACCGTCTCCCGGGTGAGGGGCTTCCCCGTGGCCGCCGCCTCGGCGGTAGGCACCCGCGTGGGAATGGGACCCGCCACGCCGTAGGCGATCCGGACCCGGGCAAGGGACTTCTTGTCTTCACTGAGGACCACATTCACCGAGCAGCCGGTGGTGGCGATGTCCATGGCGTTGCGCATGGCGTACTTGATGTAGTGGCCATAGCAATTCTCATAGCTGGCCCTGGGGATCAGGATGGCGGTCTGGATCTCATCGGGGTGGATATCCACCTTCCCCGCCCCCAGGTAGAAGTCCTGGATGGGCAGGCGGCGGACGCCGTCCCTGCCGGTGAGCTCGATGATGGCGTCCCAGGCAAAGAGGGTGGAGGCGCTGTCGGCGCTGGTGACGCCGTTGCAGGTGTTGCCGCCGATGGTGCCGGCGTTGCGGATCTGGGGGCCGCCCACCTGGTCCACCGCCTCTCCCAGGACGTTGATGTATTGTTGGATGATGGGGTCTCTGGTGATATGGCTGAAGCTGGTGAGGGAGCCGATGCGGATGTTCTCCGCCGCATCCAGGGTGATCCCCCGCAGGGCGTCGATGCCGTAGATGGAGATCAGCTCCTTGCCGGCCCGCTTGCCCTCCCGCATCTGCACCAGCACGTCGGTGCCGCCGGCGATGATCTGGGCCTCGGGGTGCTCCAGCCGCAGGCGGACCGCGTCCTGGACGCTCTCCGCCTCGTACAGCGCTTTCAAATCATACATGGCATTGTATTCCTCCTGACTTAAAAAGCCTCATAGCGTGGAATCGTTTTTCCGGCGGCACACAGTGCCCTCCTCGCGGCGCAGCCGCTGCGGCCTACGCTAAAAATGTGCCGCCGGCACATTTTTTACGCTGCGGCGTCGGAAAACACATTGCGGCCCGCGCTCGGGCCGGACCCCTTTCAAAAAAGAGGCCCTCCTCTTTTTTGATCAAAGCAGTCCTTCCTCTTTGAACCGGGCAAAGAGGACGTGGGGCGACATGGGCGCGTTGTTGCAGGCCACGCCGGTGGCGTTCAAAATGGCGTTGCGGATGGCCGGCGCGGGGGAGCAGGCCGGGGGCTCGCCCAGGGCCTTGGTGCCGTAGGGGCTGGTGGGCTCCGGGTTCTCCACGAAGAGGGCCTGAAGATGGGGGTGGTCCATGAAGGTGGAGAGCTTGTAGTCCAGGAGGTTGTTGTTCAGTGGCTTGCCGGTCTTCTCATCGAACTTCAGCTCCTCGCTGAGGCCGTAGCCGATGCCCATGGACATGCCGCCGTGGACCTGGGCCTCCGCCAGGGCGGGATTGATGAGGGTACCGCAGTCGTGGACGTTGACGATGTTCAGGAGCTTCACCTTGCACAGGGGGATATCCACCTCCACCTCGGCGAAGGTGCAGCCGAAGGAGTAGGCGTTGTTCTTGATCTGGTAGGTGCTCTCGGCGGTGATGTGCTCACTGTGCTCCAGGCTGTAGAGGGCCTCGGTGGCCAGCTCCCCCAGGGTCATCAGCTCCCGGCCGTCGGTGATGCGGACGATCTTCCCGTCGATGACGTCCAGGTCGGAGCGCATCTGCCGGGTCAGCTCCTGGGCGTAGGTGAGGATCCGCTCCTTGAGCAGCTGTCCCGTCTGGCGGATGGAGAAGCCGCCGATGTAGGTCTGCCGGGAGGCGTAGGCGCCGGTGCCGAAGGGGGTGACGTCGGTATCCTGGGTGGACACCACGTGGACGTCCTCGAAGGGGATGCCCACCGCGTCGGCGGCCATCTGGGCGTAGGCGGTGTCGCAGCCCTGGCCGATCTCCGTCTCGCCGGTCTGCACCTGGATGGAGCCGTCCTGGTTGAGGACCATCCGGCAGGAGGAGGACTCCAGGGAGATGGGCCACACGGCGGTGTTGTACCAGAAGAGGGCCATGCCCACGCCCCGGCGCACCGGGCCGGTCTGACCCGCGTACTCTTCCCGCTTCCGGTCGTAATCCAGGGCCTTGCGGCCCTTGTCCATCACCTGGCGGAAGGTGTCGTAGTAGTTCTCGTTCTTGCTGAACTCATCCCGGTAGCCCTTGGGCATGACGATCTGGTAGCGGTACTCCAGGGGCTCCCGGCCCAGGGCCCGGGCCACGTCGTCGATGTGGCTCTCCCCCGCCCACATGGCCTGGGGGATGCCGTAGCCCCGCATGGCCCCGGCGGCGGGCTTGTTGGTGAACACGCTCCAGGCGTCCCCCTCCACGTTGGGGCAGGGGTAGATCTGGGGGAAGGCCCCCATGCCCTTGGCCACCACGCCGTGGCCGTGGGAGGCGTAGGCGCCCTGGTTGGAAAAGCACTCGATCTTCCGGGCGGCGAAGGTGCCGTCGGGCCGGACCCAGGAGATGATGTGGGTGCGGATGGCGTGGCGGACCCGGTTGCTGACGAAGGTCTCCTCCCGGGCGCAGTCGATCTTCACCAGCCGCCCCCCCACCTGGGTGGTGAGCCAGGCGCACAGGGGCTCGTAGAGGGCGTCCTGCTTGTTGCCGAAGCCGCCGCCGATGTAGGGCTTGATGATCCGCACCTTGCCCCAGGGGATGCCCAGCGCCTGGCCGCAGACCCGGCGGACGATGTGGGGGATCTGGGTGGAGCTGGTGACGGTGATGCGCCCCGCCTCCATGTAGGCGGTGCAGACGTGGTTCTCGATGTGGCAGTGCTGGACGGTGGGGGTGTCGTACCAGCCCTCCACCTTGATGAGGCCCGGCTCTTTTATGGCCTCCTCATAGTTGCCGTTGCGGATCTGGGTGTGGGCCAGGATGTTGCCCGGGTACTCCTCGTGGATCTGGGGGGCGTCCGGCTCCATGGCCTTCTGGACGTCCAGCACGAAGGGGTACTCCTCGTAGCTCACCTTCACCAGCCGGGCCGCCTGGGCGGCGGCCACCTCGTCCTCCGCCACCACCGCGGCCACCTCGTCGCCGTAGTAGCGCACATGGCGGTTCATCAGCAGCCGGTCCGCCACATCCTGGTGGTGGGGGTCGGTGCTCCAGGGGTGGCCCGCCGTGGGGAAGGGAATGTCGGGTACGTCAAAGCAGGTGAGGATCTTCACCACGCCGGGAACCTTCACGGCCTCCGCCGTATCCACAGCGGTGACCATGCCGTGGGCGATGGTGGAGTGGACCAGCCGCACCACCAGGGCGCTGCGGTCGCACAGGTCGTCGGTATATTTCGCCCGGCCGGTAGCCTTTTCAAAGGCGTCCACCCGCTTCATGCTCTGGCCTACGCTCTTGCTCATCGTGCATCAGCCTCCTTGTTCGTCGTCGCGCAAGGGAAACGGTGACTGTCCCCCATTGTCTATTTCACTAAATTATTGTTATTATAGCATAAAATTTTTTAGCTGTACAGCATTTTCGTTATCCTACTTTCAGGATACCGCTTCCCGTTGACGGCGGCCGCCGGCGGCGTGTATACTGAAAAAAACGGGAAAGCATGGAGGTGGGAGCATGGCCCAGGAGGAGCTGCGGATCGGATGCGTGGTGATGGCGGCAGGAAGCGCCAGCCGCTTCGGGGCCAACAAGCTGGCCCGGGAGATCGGCGGAAAGTCCCTGATCCGCCGGGCATTGGAGGCGGTGCCGGCGGAGGCGTTCCACCGGGTGGCGGTGGTGACCCAGTACCCGGAGGTCATAGCCCTGGCGGCGGAATTTGGTTTTCAGGCCATTGAGAACCCCCACCCGGAGTGGGGAGTGAGCCACACCATCCGCCTGGGCCTCTCCGCCATGGAGGGCTGTGACGGCGTCCTCTTCCAGGTGGCGGACCAGCCCTTCCTCCGCCGGGAGACCGTAGCGCGGGCCGCTTCCCTTTGGCGGGAGCGCCCGGAGGCCATCGTGGCCCTGGGCCACAGGGGCCAGCGGGGAAACCCCTGCCTCTTCCCCGCCCGGTTCTTTCCGGAGCTCATGGCCCTGGAGGGGGACCGGGGCGGCAGCGCCGTCATCCGCCGGCACCCGGAGGCGCTGGTGCTGGTGGAAACGGCGGCGGAGGAGCTGTGGGACGTGGACACCCCCCAGGCCCTGGAAGCCCTGGCGTGGCTGCTGTAGTCCGTCCGGAGAGCCGCCGCCTTCCGCTGCAAGCGGAAAAAAGGACGGGAGGCCGTGCCGCGGTCTCCCGTCCTTTTTATGATTCACTATCAGGCTGCTGCCGTAGCTTTGTAAAACCTCTCTCCGCGGCCGCCCCCGGAGGGGGGCAAGCCGGGAAGAGAGAGGAGTTGGCGCTCTGTTTACTTCGCCGCCAGGCGCTTGTTGCGCCGGTCCTCCAGGCGGGATACCAGCACCGTGCCGGCCAGGTCGCCCAGGCAGTTGTTGGTGGTGGTACCCATGTCGAAGAGGCGGTAGAAGGCGGCGATGATGCCCACGATCTCGGTGGGCAGGCCGAAGGCCTCCACCACCACCAGGAGCTTGACGATGCCGCTGCCGGGGATGCCGCCGCCGCCGGTGGAGAGGATGGCGGAGAGGAGGACCACCCGCAGCATCATCTCGATGCTGACGCTCTGGCCGCAGACCTGGCTGATGAACATGATGACGCAGCCGTAGAGGATCACGCTGCCGTCGTAGTTCATCTGGGAGCCCAGGGGCACGGTGAAGCTGGAGATGGAATCGGGGACCTTGAACTTCTCCCGGGCCACCTTCATGCTCACGGGGATGGCGGCCACGCTGCTGCAGGTGGCCAGGGTGTAGACCCACAGCTCGGCGCTCTCCTTGATGAAGCGGAAGGGGTTGACGCCGGCGCCGATCCACAGGAACAGGCCGTAAACCAGCAGGACGTGGACGATGCAGGCCAGGTAGTAGGTACCCAGGAGGGTGGCCATGGAGGTGAAGATGCCTGCGCCGTACTTACCGAAGGGGGCACCCATGAGGAAGAAGATGCCGATGGGGGATACCTTCATGATCATACCGATAAGGGAGAACACCAGGCTGCACAGGGAGTCGCAGCCGGAGATCAGCTTGGCCCGGTGCTCCTCATTCTTCACCAGCATAATGGCGATACCCACCAGAATGGCGATGACCACCGTCTGCAGGATGTTGGAATCCGCAAAGGTCTGGAACATATTGGAGGAGAACATGTTGGTGAAGAAATCTGCGATGGTGATGTCCGTGCTGCCGGTGACCTCCTGTCCCTCCAGGCCGGTGAAGTTAGCGATCTTGCCCGGCTGGATGATGCCGGCCACCGTCAGGCCCACCACAGAGGCGATCAGCGTGGTGGCCACGTAGTAGACCATGATCCGCACGGCGATACGGCCCAGGGACTTGAGATCCTTCTGGGAGGTGATGCCGGTGATGATGGTCATCAGCACCATGGGGACCACGATCATCTTGATGCAGTTGAGCCAGATGGTGCCGATGAATTCCAGCTCCACCATGATGTCGCCGATGACCAGGCCGAAGATCGCGCCGGCAATCATCGCCACGAACACCTGGGTGCTCAGGCCAATTTTCTTACCTGCAATTTTCATTTTCTTACGTCCCTTTCTCAGTGTCGTTTACAGCTCGCCGTCCAGTGAAAGAATGATATTGGCCGCGTCCACAGCGTCCTGCCGGGTGATCCCCTTGTAGAACACCAGCCGGACCCGGTAGTTGTTGCGGATCGGGCGGATGTGAAGCCCTTTTTCCTTGGCCCGGGCACAGAACTCAGGGGCCTGGATCCCCGCCTGGGAGAGGTCCATCATGAGGATGTTGGTCTGGACCTCCTCCTGGAGAATCAGCTTCTTCAGTTTGCCCTTGAGCATGCTGTGGGCCAGGCGGGCGTTGTCGATGTCCTCCTGCAGGCGCTCCACGTTGTGCTCCAGGGCGTAGATGGCCGGCGCAGCCACCACGCCCGCCTGACGCATGACACCGCCCAGCAGCTTGCGGGTGTTCCGGGCCTTGCTGCAGAAGGCCTCGCTGCCGCACAGCAGGGAGCCCACCGGCGCGCCCAGGCCCTTGGACACGCAGAACATGACGGAGTCCACATACTGGCAGATCTGGTCCGGGGTGGTCCCCAGGCTGGCCGCCGCGTGGAACAGGCGGGCGCCATCCATGTGGATGGGCACGCCGTGCTTGTCGGCCACCTTCCGGATCGCCGCCATGGTGGGCAGGTCGATGCAGTAGCCGCCGGAGAAATTGTGGGAGTTCTCCAGGCACAGAAGTTTTGCCCCGCTCTCCCCCAGCAGCCGGTCGATCTCCTCCGGGTCCGGCATGTGCCGCCCGTCCAGGTGGTAGCACACCGGCTTGAGCCGGCCATAGCCCTCATCAAAGACGAATTTCTCCGTCAGAAGGATGTGCTGCTCCTCGTCCACCAGCACCGTGTCCCCCGCCTTGCAGTAGGTCATGATGGCGGTGCTGTTGCCGAAGGTGCCCGTGGGCATGAGGATAGCCGCCTCCTTGCCCATCCGCGCCGCCGCCATATCCTCCAGGCGGTTGATGGTGGGGTCCTCTCCCCGGCCCTTGGCGTCAATCCGCCCATCGTCGCCCAGTTTTGCCTGAAGGATCGTCTCCAGCATGGGCAAGTCCGGCATGGTCAGGGTGTCGCTTCTCAAATCGATCATGTTCGTGTGCCTCCCTCTTGTCGTAATATACAAAAAACGATAATTTCTTGTTAAAAAGTTTTACCGATTTTCTGATTATCTTTTCAAATCTCCGCAAATGTCGGAAAGGCTTGGAATATCAAGCATTTCCGGCATTTTGCGTTTCGGAAGATACCCCGCATATCATGGCATTTCGGAGCCTCACTTGGCGTTGAAAAGTAGTAAAACCGTAGTAGAAACGGCGGCTTACTACTACGCCGCCAGCCTGTCCATCGCCGCCTTTGCAGAGGCGTAATCCGCATGAGCGTAATAGTTCAGCGTCATGGTGATGTTGGAATGTCCCATGATGTATTGCAGGTC
>CALWYI010000023.1 GCA_944385715.1 uncultured Oscillospiraceae bacterium
TTCATCAGCCGGTTTTTTTTTTTTTTTCGGCCCGCCGCGCGGGTGCGCACGCCGAAGATGGTCTCCAGCAGCTCGGTGCGCCCGGCGCCCACCAGGCCGTACAGGCCGAAGATCTCGCCCTCCTTCACGTCGAAGGTGATGTCCTGCAGGTGGGGGGCGTACTTGGTGGACAGGTGCTGCACGGAGAGGATGGTGTCGCCGGGGGTGTTGTCCACCGGCGGGAACCGGCTCTCCAGGGAGCGGCCCACCATGGCGGTGATGAGCTCGTTCATGTTGGTCTCCTTGGAGGGCTTGGTCATCACCAGGTTGCCGTCCCGGAGCACCGAGATCTCGTCGCAGATCTCAAAGATCTCGTCCATCTTGTGGGAAATATAGATGAGGGCGATGCCCTGCTCCTTGAGCATACGCATCATCTCAAAGAGTTTGTCTACCTCCTGGACTGTGAGGGAGGAGGTGGGCTCGTCCAGAACGATCACTTGGGAATTGTAAGAAATTGCCTTGGCGATCTCACACATCTGCCGCTGGGATACGGACATATTCCGCATGGGCTGGGTGAGGTTCACCGTCATGCCGAGCTTACGGAACAGCTCGGACGCTTTTTTCTTCATCCGTCCCTCGTCCACTACTCCAACAGAGTTGGTGGGATAGCGGCCCAGGAACAGATTGTCGATCACATTGCGCTCCAGGCACTGGTTGAGCTCCTGGTGCACCATGGCAATCCCGTTTTCCAGGGCGTCCTTGGGTCCGGAGAAGCTGATCTCCTTGCCGTTGAGGAAGATTTTTCCCTCGTCCTTCTGGTATGTGCCGAACAGACACTTCATCATGGTGGATTTGCCGGCGCCGTTCTCGCCCATCAGCCCCATGACCGTGCCCCGCTTCACATCCAGATTGATGTGATCCAGCACCCGGTTGCGGCCGAAAGACTTGCTCATACCACGTATGGACAGAACAATATCATCTCTCGCATCTGCCATTCTTGTTTCTCCCGTTTATCATATTGCCCGATGGGACGGACCGTGATGATCCGCTCCGGCTTTCAAGGAAAAGCGGCTATTAGGGAGAAGGGGATTCCCCGCGGGGGAATCCCCTCACCCTAATAGCGTAAGTTACTTGATGTTCAACTCAGCAGGGGATGGCGAACCAGATCACTGGCTCAGCAGAGTGGTGTAGGAAGCGGCGTTGTCGGTCTTCACCATGTTGATGGCGAAGGCGTCGTAGGCGCTGGGATTGCTCAGACGGTTGGTGATGTTGCCCTCGGTCTGGCCGTCGCCGCCGATGTACTCCACCTTTAGGTTGAGCAGATCGTCGTAGTTCTGCAGCAGGGGCTGATAGGTGGCACTCAGGAAGTTATCCGCAGCGTTGTAGATGTTCAGCCACACGCTCTTCTCGGGGTGAGCGGAAGCATCCAGCTGGTTGGACACAGGAGCGTAAGTAACGGTGGAATCCAGGAAGTCCTCGTAGTTCTCAGCGGTGACAGCCACGTTCAGGGCGTAGTAGGAGCGGGTGGCCTCGTCATAGTAGAACACGTCGGAGCCCAGCACGTTGCCGGCGTCGTCCTCGGTGCCGATACCGGTATCGATGTCCACGCCGTCCAGGGCGTTGCGCAGCACGCGCAGGGTCAGGTAGGCCTGCACGTCGGCGTGCTGGCTGATGGTGCCGCCGTAGCCCTCAGCGATGGCGGCCACAGCGTCGGAGTTGGCGTCATAGCCGAAGGTGGGAACGCCGTTGGCCTTGGACCAGGCGTTGAACATGGCCATGCCCATACCGTCGTTGTTGGAGGCAACGATGTCGATCTGATCGCCGAAGGAGGCGGACCAGGTGCCGATGGCGTTGCCGGCGGTGGCGGCGTCCCAGGTGGCGCCGGCGGAGTTCTTCATCTCCTGAGAGGCCAGCTCACGGACGGTGTAGGTCGTGCCGTTGATCTCCAGGGTGCCGTCCTGGACATAGGTGGAGGTGCCGTCCACGTTGGTGCCCACGGGGGTGCTGTCGATGGCGCCGTCCTTCTCAACGGCGGTGCCCAGAGCGGAGCGGACGCCGCGGGTACGAGCGATGGAGTCGTTGTGGCCGATGTCGCCGATGGCCAGCACGTAGCCGATGACGCCGTCGCCGTTCTTGTCGATGCTGTCAATGTTGGCCTTGATGTAATCCAGAATCATGGTGCCCTGGAGCTCAGCGCCCTGGTTGGCGTCGAAGCCCACATAGTAGGTATCCTCGTTGAAGGTCAGGGCGTTCATGTCCAGCTCGCCGGTGGAGCTGTTGGAGGGCTGGCGGTTGAACCACACCAGGGGCTTATCCTTGTTGGCCACCTCGGTAGCGCCGGTGTCGCCGGTATCAGCGGTATCATTGGTGGCGCTGTCGCCGGTGTTGCCGGTATTGCCGGTATTGCCGGTGTTGCCGGTGTTGCCGGTGGTGTTGCCGCCGCAGGCTACCAGGCTGAGCAGCATGGCAGCCATCAGGAGAAATGCAAGTAACTTCTTTTTCATAGAGACACTCCTTTTCATCATTTGATTTGGCGGGGGCCTCCGCGAAAAAGCCCCGCACCGCATACCTTTATTTTAGAGGAAACAAGGGGAGAAAACAAGGTGAAAAATCACCGCAGAGGGGGTAATTTTCTATTAAAATTTCTCTTCACGTAGAAAAATAACCGTTAAAAATTGTATAGATTCACCAATTCACCGGGACTCAAAAGCGAACAGGGCCTTCTGGCTGTCCATGGAAAACAGGTTGCTCCGATCCACGATCTGGGTAGAGGTGTCCACCACCGCCGTAAGGCCGGCGCCCTGGCCGCTGAGGAGCTTGTAGGCGCTCTCCACCCCAAGGTAGCCCATGGCGTAGGGATTCTGGACGATGAGGGCGTCCACCGCCCCGGTCTGAAGGCCCTCCACCGTGGCCACGTTGGAATCAAACCCCACCAGGAAGACAGTCTCCGAGAGGCCCAGCTCCTCCACCGCCTGGGCCGCGCCCACGCTGGTGGGCTCGTTGAAGGCCAGCAGTACATTGATTTCCGGGTGGTCCGCCAGCATCCGCACGGTATCCGCCTGGGCGTGGCCGGCCTCCGCCAGGGTGTTGATCACGGCGGTCACCTCCGCCCGGCCGGTACTGGAAAAAAGGTCCCGGGCGCCCCGCTCCCGTTCCTGGCCGTTGGCGCTGCTCACATCGTAGTTGACGATCCCCACCCGCAGGGTCCCCTCCACCCGGTCCAGGGCGGCCTGGGCCGCCATCTGTCCGGCGGCGTAGTTGTCGGTGCCGATGTAGGTGCTCACCATCTGGGAATCCACGCTGCTGTCGATGGCCACGATCTTTGTCCCCTGTTTGGCGGCGTCGTCGATGGCGGAAGCGTTGTTCTCATAGTCGATGGCGGAAAAGACGATGGCCTGGGCCCCCGCCTCCACCGCGTCGGCTACCATCTGGTTCTGGGCCTCGTAGTCCTCCTCGGTCTTCGGGCCGGTAATGGTGAGCTTTAGGTTGTACTCAGTGGCGGCGGCCTCCGCCCCGGCAAAGACGGAGAGCCAGAACTCCGTCTCCGTGGACTTGGCGATCAGGGCCACCGCATGCTGCTCGGAATAGGCGGTATCCGCGCCGCAGCCCCACAAAAACACGCACAGCAGCGCCGCCATCGCCGCAGCCCATCTATTTCGCCTCATAGTCGCCCTCCTGGATCTTGGGCATGCGGATCTCCACACAGGTCCCCACGTCCGGTTCGCTGGTGATGCGCAGGCCGTACTGCTTGCCGAAGTAGATCTTCAGCCGGTCGTCCACGTTCCGGATGCCGATGCCGGTGCGGTCGTCCGGCTCCCGCTCCAGGATGGAGCGGATCAGCTCATCGCTCATGCCCACGCCGTTGTCCCGGACGTAGAAGACGATGTCCTCCCCGTCCTGACACACCTGCACGGTGATGCTGCCCTCGTCCACCAGCAGGTCCAGGCCATGGTTGATGGCGTTTTCGATGATGGGCTGGAGGGTGATCTTGTTGCAGTAGTAATCCAGGCACGCCGGGTCCACCTCGAACCGGTAGGTAAACTGATTCTTGTAGCGATACTCCTGGATCTGCAAATAGCTCTCGGCGTGTTCGATCTCCTTGGCGATGGGGATGAGCTCGTGGCCCTTGCTGATGCTGATGCGGAAGAGCCGGGCCAGGGCGTGGACCATCTTCACCGCGTCGGCGTTGCGGCCCTGTTCGCACATCCAGGCGATGGAGTCCAGGGTATTGTAGAGGAAATGGGGGTTGATCTGGGCCTGAAGGGCCCTGAGCTCCGTTTTGCGGAGATTTACCTCCTCCTCCCGGACGGTGGCCATCAGCTGCTGGATCCGCAGCACCATGTGGCCGAAGGAACCGGAGAGCTCCTGGACCTCCCGGGTACCCCCCACGGAGCGGTAGGTGAAGTGGTCCGCGTCGGTTTCAAAGCGCTCCATAGCGTCCGCCAAGCCCCGGAGAGGCCGGGCCAGCAGCCGGGACAGAAGCCAGCTGGTGAGTACCGCCGCCCCCAGCAGAAACACCGCCAGGACCACGGACAGCCGGATCATCTCACTGACGTTGCGATTGACCAGCTCATCCACATAGCTCACGCCCACCACCCGCCAGTCGCTGTCCGCCACGCTGGTGACGCAGTAGATCACCGTGTCGTCGGCGTAGGCGTCGTCCGCCAGGGCGGCCAGGGCCTCTGTATTCTCCGTCTTCAGTCCCGCGTACAGCAGCTGCTGCTGGGGATGGTAGACGATATTGCCCTCCTTATCCATGAGAAAGCAGTAGCCCCGCTGGCCGATACTCACGTTGTTGATATAGGAGGAGATACTGGAAAAGCTCAGGTCCAGAGATACCCAAGCGGCCTCGTTCCCCGGCTCCAGGGGCATGGTCATGGTCACCACCCAGGGGTAGTACTCCTCAAAAATCGTCTCCACATGGGGCGCGGTCATATAGGGGCTGCCGGCAGAGCGGGCCCGCTCCAGGTCAAAGGACAGATTCTCGAATATCTCCTCCCGGGGCTCCCGGTCCAGGCACCAGCAGTCCAGCAGCTGTCCCGTATAGGAGTAACTGGTCACCGCCACCACGTCGGGCCGGAACAGGAGGAACGCGGTGAGCATCCGGTCCCGGTTGTCCGCGTCCTCCAGCATGGAATGCTCCACCATGGACATGGCCTGATCCATGCCCTGGAGGTAGTTGCTCACGGTATTGGACACCTGGGATACCGCCTGAGCGGTGCTGGTGCGGGCGCTCTGGACCATGGCGCTGCGGTAGCGGTTGAGAAAGAGGACGATGCAGCAGCACAGGATCACCGCCACCACCCCCACTACCATGGACACCAGAATGGTGGTGATGCGCAGGCCTGTGCGGGAGACCCGCTTCACTGGACCTCACCCGCCTTCTCCAGTCCCAGCCTACGGCGCATGGTGTTGGGGGACTCGCCGCAGTACTTCTTGAAGCAGTAGCTGAAGTAGTGCTGATCCGTATAGCCGCACCGCTGGGCGATCTCCTGGATCCGGAGGGGGGAGGACTCCAGCAGTTCCCGGGCGGCCTCCATCCGTTTGCGAATGAGGATGTTGATGAAGGTTTCGCCTGTATATTTCTTGATGCAGGCGGAGAGGTGGTTGGGGCTCACGGCCAGCATCCCGCTGAGGGATACCAGGGACAGGTCCGCGTCCATATAGTTCTGGTCCAGGGACTCCAGCGCACGCCTGCACAGCAGGCTCCCGCCTCTGGCGGCGGGGGCCAGGTCGCTGATGAACTGGGCGCCGCCCTCCGACTGGTCCCCCTGGCGCAGAGCCTCCATGGCCTCCCGGTAGGCGCTGTGGAGGGCGGTGAGGGTTCCCACTGTCCGGCTGACCCCGATGCGGCAGCGCCGGTTCAGCACCCGGTCCGCTACCTGGGGAATTTCGTCGGCCAGGATGTGGAGATACTCCTCAAAGTCGGAGGGGTTGCCCAGCAGCACGGAGACCACCTTGCCGGAGGCAAAGAAGTGGGCGCTGCGCAGGTATTTGGACGCAAGCCGGTCCACCGACGCCACGAAGGAGGGGGCGGTGCAGTTGCCGCCGTTTTCCTCCAGGAGGGTGGACACCATAACGGTGTAGCAGGGCTTGTCCTCGCCGTCCAGGAGCAGCCCGCACTGCCGGGCATAGGCCTCCGCCTGGGCCTCCCCGTCCGTCTCCGCGTAGCCGTCCAGCACCAGGGGCATCAGCATGGCTGTCCGCAGGTCCAGCCCCCCGGCCGCGGGGGCGGCCTGGCGGAACATGGCGAACTGTGCGTCGATCTTCCGGCGGATGACCCGCAGCTCCTTGCTCAGCCCCTCCATGGTCAGGGGCTTGAGCATATAGCTGATGATGTTGTACTGAATCGCCTGCTTGGCATATTCAAAGTCGTCGTAGCCGCTGAGGAAGGCGATATTGGTGGCGGGCCGGATCTCCCGCACCTGCCGGGCCAGCTCAATGCCGGAGATGAAAGGCATGCGGATATCGGTGAGCAGCAGGTCCGGCTCGTGCTGTTCCACCATCTGCAGGGCGTCCAGGCCGTTGCTGGCGCTGCCCACCAGGCGGAAGCCGTAATCCTCCCAGGGGATCATGGTACACATCGCTTCCCGGAGCTCATCCTCGTCGTCAGCAACGATCACGGTATATATTGTCATTGCGGCCATAACGGTACTTGTCCTTTCCTGATAGAATACGGGGTCTCTGCGGCGGTGCGCAGACGACGCAAAGCGGTCCTTCGGCGGAGAGATGACAAGAGCACTATTATGAGCCGTATTATAGCAGAGAGGGCGCTGTTCTACAAATACTTCTTACGGAGGATTTTCCCGATAGGGGGGACTGCGGCTTCTTTTCAAGGCCGCCGGCGCGGGGAACGGCGGGCGCGGCTGCAGCGGCGCAAAAAAACCGCCCCGGCGGGGGCGGTTTCGCGGAGACGATGGGCGGCGGGATAGTCCCGGGGCGTCCGCTCCCTGCGGCGGCGCGGAACGGGCCCCGGCGGCGGGAGACTCGCCGTGTGCCTAGTCGCTCAGGGCCGCCAGCCGCTCCTCATCCAGGAGGGTCACCATGCCCCGGGACAGCTTTACCAGGCCCTCGCTCTGAAAGTAGCGCAGCATCCGGGTGATCACCTCCCGGTGGGAGCCCAGGTGGTTGGCGATGGTCTCGTGGGTGATTTTCAGCTGGCTGGTTCCCTCGATGGCGGCCTCCTCCAACAGGAAGCCGGCCACCCGCCTGTCCATGCTCTTCCACATGACCTGTTCGATCAGCCACATGACCTCTGAAAAGCGGCTGGCCATCAGCTCGTTGGTGAAATTTGCCGCAGGGGCGGACTCCGCCATGATGCTCTGATAGACCTCGGTGGGAATGACCCAGAGCTCCGTGTCCTTTTCCGCCTGGATGGTCACCGCGAATTGGACGGAGCGCATCATGCAGGACGCGGAAAAGAGACAGATGTCTCTGTCAAACAGGCGGTAGAGGGTGATCTCCCGGCCCTCTTCGGAGAGAATGTAGGCCCGGAGCTGCCCCGATGCTACCAGGAGAAGCCCGGTGCAGTCCCTATCCCCGTTGTGGAGAATGGCGCCCCTCTTTACGGCCCTGGACATCAGACTGCCGAGAATCCGGTTTTGCTGATCGGTATTGAGTTTGTTCCACACAGGGAAGCAGTCCTGAAAAGTCATTCCATGTCCTCCTCTCTCTGCCTACAGTAGTATAGTGGACGGCGCGGCCGCTGTCAATCGCGGCTGCGGCGGGCTGGAGCGGACGGGGACCGTCCGCTCCGCCGGGCGCTTCGCACAGAGCAGAAGGCCCGGCCCGCGCGGCAGGCGCGGGCCGGGCCAGAGCATTTCCGGGGAGACGGCCTGAAGGGGCGCTCCCGGGCGGCGGGACTCACACCGGGGAGCGGTGGCGCTGCTTGCTGAGATACAGGTTTCTGTCCGCCGCGTCTTTCAGCTCCAGAATGTCTTTGATGGCAATGGTTTTTCCGGCTTCAAAGGTCCGCGTCTCCCAGCCGCAGGACACGGTCATTGTGAACTCGTGGCTGTTCCGGCTCCGGACCAGCTCGTCAAAGTGCTGGAGTCTCTGGGGGATATCACACGGCTCGGTGAGTATCACGCAGAACTCGTCTCCGCCGATCCGGTAGCATTCGCCGGAGGCGCCGAAAACCTCGTGGATGCAACGGGCGGTCAGGGCGATTGCCTGGTCTCCCATCTGGTGGCCGTACGTGTCGTTGATATATTTCATCCGGTCGATATCAAAGAGGATGATGGCCGCCTCATGGGGCGGGTGGGCCACCAGCTCCTGCAGCCGCAGTTCGTAGGCGTTGCGGTTGGCCAGCTTCGTCATGCGGTCCTCGGTGGCCAGCTGCCGGTAAATCCCGATGTACTGCTTTTCTTTCCACATGCGGCCGAACACCATGATCGTGTCCATCGTCATGCAGAGGATCAGCGCCAGCAGGCTCCAGACGTACAGTACGGCGCTGTTGGTGGGCGGCAGAAGGCCGGTGTAATAGAGGACGATGGAGGCCAGGGCGGCGGTGAAGATGAGAACAATGCCCCAGAATGTGCACATAAGGCGCTGTTTCCGCTGCTTTCTCTGCCGGCGGGATTCCCCGATGAACAGGACCAGAAAGACCACAATGATGAGGTGGACGCTCACCGCTGTGTTCCGGATGGAGACGATTCCCAGAAGGTGCAGCAGCATCCAGAAGCCGGCGTTCCCCGCGGCGATCCAGATGAGGTGCCGCAGGAGCATGCTTTGCGGCTTGAGCATCAGTTGGAAATAGAATAAGAGCGGGACAGGCAGGAGGTAGAAGACGCAGTAGCTGAAGAAGTAGGTCAGGGCATAGTTCCCGCCGAATACGGTGGTAACCTTGGAATCCAGAAGGATCCATGTGCCGGACAGGAAAATAAATGCGGTGAGCGCGAGGACGAGCTGGGTTCCCTCGATTTTCCGTATCGCCATGAAGAGGGTGATAAAGACCATCAGCAGGGAAAACAGCATGCAGCACAGCCACACCAGAATGGTCAGCAGATGCTCCTGGAGGAGATACATGGCGATGGCGGCCGGGTGATCCAGCGCGATGGAAGCGAGCTCCCAATCAGATGTCTGATCGTATTTTGTAAGTTCGATCCGAAGAGTGGAGGCGCCGCTGTACGCCTGGGACGGAATGAAGTGCCACATGCTGCTCAGGGCGTGTTCCTTTCCCTGGGCCGCCTCATAGATGAGCGCCTGATCCGCCCAGACGCGGATTGCCTGGTACCGGGTCTGAATGGCCAGAACGTCGTCCGGCCGCTGCGCGATGCCGGAGAGCTCATGGACCAGGCAGATGGTTTCGCCCGCGAAATCCGGACGGCAGGGCAGCTGCGGCAGGGGGGACAGACCGCTGCCGTCCTCGTAGAGCCAGCCGGAGTCCAGCTGGCGTATTTTCGGATGGGGGATGCCGTCCAGAGGGGTGGAATAGCGCAGGGACGCCGCAAAGGTCAAGAGTAATGTGGCGGCAAGGATACAGAGGAAGGCAGCCCGCTTGCGTGACAACCTCGATATGGTACGATCCCTCATATTCCTGACTCCCTAACGATCACAACGGATTGAGCGGGCGAAAGCGCCGCGTGAAAAAACGGGAAGCGCCTGCCCTTTTTGGGGGTACAAGCCGGCGCGCGCCGGTGCGCCCTGCCGCTTATTTTTATGATACTGAAAAGTAGGCGGAGATGTCAAGCAGTGAAAACTGGGCGGGGACGGCAGGCGGCGGAGGGAGTATTTAAATGGGAAATATAAATCACTCCGACATAAAATTTGCATTTTGCGGAGCAACCGGCCTCTATGGCGATACTTTTCTCGCTGTTTTCCTGCCGCGGACAGAATGGACATCAAGATCTTCCGCGCCGCGTCTCCCTCAGGGCCGTCTCACAGCACCAGCCGCAGCCGGAACCAGCCGTCCGCCTGCGAGAACTGGCACACGGCGCTGTTTTTCCGGCAAAAGGCGGAGATGGACTGCACCCCCAGGCCGTGGCCGTCCCGCCGGGCCGCCGGCAGGCCCTTGTCGTCGAAGGTCACCGGCTCGGCGCAGGGGTTGGAGAGCTCCAGCATGATGGAGGGCGTGCCTACCATGCGGCAGCGGATCTCCCGCTGTTCCAGGGGCAGCTTTCGGTTGGCATGGATGGCGTTCTCCAGCGCGTTGGCCAGGACGATGGCCAGTTCGCCCTCGTCCACCGGCAGGGTGTCCGGCAGGGAGATGCTCGCCTCCACCCGGACCCCCTGCTTTTCAGCCTGGCCAAAGTAGGAGGAGAACACGGCGTCCAGCACCGGCTGGCTGCACCAGCGGACGCTCTTTTGCTCATCCAGACGCTTCTGGGCGGCGTCCAGAAAGTCCAGCGCACCTTCCCGCTCTCCCCGGGCCACCAGTTCCGTGACGGCCTGGAGCTGGTGGCGCAGATCGTGGCGCTGGATGCGGATGCCGTCTTCCACCTCCTTCACTTTCTGCAGCTTCTCCTTCAGGGCTGAAACCTGCAAGGCCATGATTTCGGCGTTCTTCTGCTCCATCTGATCCTGGTACTGCCGGAAGAGACTCTGGAAGACGGCGATATAGACCAGCACAATGGGGATCACCCCGGCGTAGAGGTAGGCCATCTGGATGGGGCTGTAGATGTAATTGCCCGGCCAGGAGGCCAGAAAGAGGAGGTAGAGGCAAAAGGCGCAGGGGATAAGGGTGAGGGTACCCCACCGGTTGGGCAGCACAGCCACCAGGTCCCGGAAGGGCCGGCGCAGGAACCGCCACTCCAGGGCGATCACCGGCAGGTAAAAGGCGCACATGAGCACAATATTCATGGCGTCGGACAGAGAGAAGTGGCAGGTCAGCAGGCGGCAGGCGGAGGCGCCCAGCAGGGAGAAGGTGATCTGCGTCATGTAGTTGAACACCGCCTGAGCCGGCGTATCCCGGGCCGCCCAGTAGGAGATGGTGACCGCTGGCAGGGACACCGCCAGCAAAAAGCCCCGCAGCAGCAGATCCTCGCCGCCCATCCGCAGCAGAACGGCGCAGGCCGCCGCCGTCCAGACCAGATAGAGGATGAGGATCTTCAGCAGCTTTTTGACCCCGAAGCGGAACTCCGTCAGGCTGGCCATCATGCCAAGGGTCATGACCGTGATGAAAAAACTGCGGAAGATCAAAAACGGAATGCCACCGGAAAAAGCCATCTTCTCGCCTCCCCATCAAAAATATGGCGGACCGCGGGGATGCCGCCTGAAAAATGTGCGCCGGCCGCTCTCCCGGAGGCCGGGCGTTCCCCTCACCGCCGCGCGGCGATCCGCGGTTCAGCCCCGTCCCGCCGGGAGTAAGCCGCAGATGTTGGATAATATTTCCCCGTTTCGCGCAATTTGTGCCATGAAAATAGCACGGAAGGGGAAGGCCGCCAAGAGAATTGCCGGCGGGAGCCGCCTGCGGGGCGCGGCTGTAAAGCGGAGGCGGCGCCCACGTTTTTGCGGGCGCCTGCCTCCGCTTGCTTCCGCTGGGAAGGATGCCTGCCGCTTCCCCCTTACGCGGCCAGCCGCATCAGCATGGACGCGGCCTGAGCATATGATCAAGATTGTCTATGATCTGCTCAAGGACAAGCTGAACATTGCCAAGATCACCTTCACCAGCGGCGTCAACGCGGCCTCGGCGGAGTTCGACACCCACAACCAGATCGACCGCTGCCCCCTGTGCGGCATCGCGCTGAACGAAAACGGCGTGTGCCCCAAGTGCGGCTATCGGAAGGGATAATCTCCCCGCCCAGCCGTTGTCCCGGAAGCAGATAAGACCATATCCTCCCAATGCGCCGGACCCGGAAAACTCCGGGTCCGGTGTTTGTTTTCAGAAGACACGTCCGGTTCCTTTGCCCCACAGATCTCCTGGGACAGGGGTCTCTCCCCGCTGGGCATTTGGTATGGGGAGCGGCATTGGGACGGGCTGCGCGTCGGCTGGACCCCTCCGGCGAACAGCGAGCGGCGGCGGCATTATCCGGCGCGGCTTGGGGGTGCGGCTGTGCTTGCCAGCACAAAGGGACATGTGCTATCATGGTGGTATCAAATTGCGGGAGGGGTCCCTATGCCGCTGCGTATCGTACAAAAGGATATCACCACCATGGCGGTGGATGCCATCGTCAACGCCGCCAACAAGAGCCTGCTGGGCGGCGGGGGAGTGGACGGGGCCATTCACCGGGCCGCCGGGCCGGAGCTTCTGAGGGAGTGCCGCACCCTGGGCGGCTGCAGGACCGGACAGGCCAAGCTCACCGGGGGCTACCGATTGAGCGCAAAATATGTGATCCACACCGTGGGCCCCGTCTGGCGGGACGGCAGCCGCGGGGAGCGGGAGCTGCTCATCTCCGCCTACCGCTCCTCCCTGGAGCTGGCCCTGGCCCACCGGTGTGAAAGCGTGGCCTTTCCCCTCATCTCCTCCGGGGCCTACGGCTACCCCAAGGACCAGGCTTTGAAGGTGGCGGTGGACACCATCGGGGAATTTCTGCTGGCCCACGACATGACGGTGTATCTGGTGATCTTTGACCGGGCAGCCTACACCATCGGGGAACAACGCTTCGCCGACATCACGGCCTACATCGACGACCACTATGCGGCGGCCCGCATCGACGACCGGGAGGAGTGCCGCTGGCGGCCTCTGGCGGCGCCCAGGGCTCTGGCGGCCGGCATGCCGGCGGAGGAGTCCCCGGTACCGCCTCCCTGCGCCTCCGCCCCGCCCGGCCTGGACGAGGCCCTCCGTAAACTGGACGAGAGCTTCTCCCAGATGCTGCTGCGGAAGATCGACGAGCGGGGCATCACCGACGCCCAGTGCTACAAAAAAGCCAATATCGACCGCAAACTCTTCTCCAAGATCCGCTCGGATGTCCGCTACAGGCCCTCCAAGCCCACCGCCATGGCCTTTGCCGTAGCGCTGGAGCTGCCGCTGGAGGAGGCCCGGGAACTGCTGGAAAAGGCGGGCTTCGCCTTCTCCCACGCCAGCAAGTTCGACATCATCGTGGAGTACTTCATCGCCCGCGGAAACTACAACGTATTCGAGATCAACGAGGCCCTCTTCGCCTTTGACCAGAGCCTGCTGGGCGGCTGAGCCAGCTGCCGCCTGAGAGGGAGGTCACAGACAACATAATCCCCCTATACTGTGGTTGCCGGCCGGGCAACACAGAATAGGGGGATTTTTTGTGGAAAAGAATTTGACGGAACGGACCGCTATTCTGGACCGCCGCTGATCCCGGAACCCGGGGAGGCCGCGGATGGGGGAGAAGGGGCCGCCGCATCCGTCAGTAGTACTCCCCCGTGCTGTAGGAGACCATCGCGCTGAGAAACTGGTTGAGCTGGACCTTGCCGTGGGCGGTCCCTCTGCCGCTGATGCAGTTCATCTCCCGGCGGACCTGCTCAAAGCGGTACAGCGTGCTGGCGTACTCCGTGAAGATCTCGTTGTTGTAGTCCTCCAGGCCCAGGTTCGCCAGGTTGACCAGCCCCGTGAACGCGGCCCGGCGGATCCGCTGCTCCACGGTCTTGGCGTTTCCCACCCGGCCGCACAGCGCGCTGACGGACAGGGATTTCGCCTCGGGGTGCTCCGCGAGATAGCAGACCAGGGCGATGATGTCCCAGCTGCCCGTCGTGCCCAGGACCCCGATGTTCCGCAGGAGATTCTCCGCCCGCTGCCGCACGCCGGAGGCGGCGTCGCTCGCAGGAGACTGCGGTGTACCGGCGGCGGGGGCCGCGGCAGGGTGGGGCCGCGGCTGCGGCATCTGCTGCATCAGGGTGTGGACCTGGGAGAGCGTGCGGCGCATGGATAGGGACTGGCATACCCGGCGGATCACGCTCTCCACCTCGATGCTGTTGACGGGCTTGTGGAGGAAGAACTCGACGCCGCTTTTGTAGGCGTCGGCCACCATGTCCTTGGACGTCACCTGGGAGAGCATGATGTACGCCGCCTCCGGCACGACGCTCCGGGCCTTCTGCACGAAGGTGATCCCGTCCATCTCAGGCATCAGCAGGTCCACCACCACGATGTCCGGCCGCAGGACCGGCAGGTCCTCCAGGGCGTCGGCCGCGTGCTCCGCGCTGCCGCAGACCTGTCCCAGCTCCCGCTCGTGGATGATGATCCTGAGGATATTGATAATAGAGGGGCTGTCGTCGATCAGATAGAATCGCATGGGGACACCTCCAGAGATGT
Organism: uncultured Oscillospiraceae bacterium; assembly: GCA_944385715.1. Lineage (GTDB taxonomy): Bacteria > Bacillota > Clostridia > Oscillospirales > Oscillospiraceae > Pelethomonas. Next base: position 14,141 of record CALWYI010000023.1, read on the forward strand.
GGTGGGAATGGAGACGCAAAAGGAGGTCCTGTCGTCGCAGGCGTCCACACGGATGGTGCCGTGGAGCTCCTGCTCCGTCAGGTCCCGCACCAGGCAGAGGCCGATCCCTCTCCCCACCTGGCCGGTGGTGTAGTCCACCTTGGTGGAAAAGCCGGGGTCAAAGATACAGGGCAGGCACTCCGCCGGGATGGGCTTGCCCCAGTTGGTGACGGTGAACACCTCCCGATCCCCCTGGCGGCGCGCGGAGAAGGCGATGCGGATCTGTCCGCCCACCGCCGCCTCGACGGCGTTGTCGATGAGGTTGCGCAGGACGGAGAGGAGCTGGAACTGCTTGTCGGTCTGGAAGTCCGTCTCGATGCGGACGTCCCACTCCACCCGGACCCCGGCGTGTCTGGCGCTGATCTGCTCGGCCTCGAAGAGGATCTGCCACAGACTGCGGAAGTCGGTCTCCCCCTCGTCCAGGTCCTCCTCCATGGCCTCGGAGAGGCCCCGGATCACCAGCTGATACTCCTTCTTGATCTCGTGGATGTCCTTGCTGATGGAGAGGGCCTGCACGCAGCCGGGGTTCCCCTGGGCCTGCAGCTGGGTGTAGAACTGGTAGGCGGTGTTCATGGTGTCCTCCATCATGGAGGAGGTCTTCCGCATCCAGATGACCTCCCCCTTCAGCCGGGAGATCAGCAGGAGGAGGTGGCGGTACCGCTCCGCGTGCTCCTGCTTGAGAAGGGCCAGCCGCTGGGACTGGAGCACCAGCCAGAAGCCGATGACCAGGGCCGTGCGCAGGACGGCCACCGCCAGCAGCCCCAGGTGCATCTGGGGGGACAGGAGCCCCTCTCCCCGGCAGGCCAGCTCCGCCAGATTGGAGAGGTAGTCGATGCCCACCAGCCACAAAAGCCTCTGCCAGCGGTCGAAGGACCACTCCGTCCACCGGCAGAACCAGACGAACAGCAGGCCGTAGGCGAAGTAGAAGATTATCTCCTGCCAGAGGCCGCGGCCGGTGACCTCGCCGGTGCTCAGCCAGTTCACCGTGGCCCGCAGGGCGAAATTCCCCACCCCCGCCAGCAGCACCGCCGGCAGCGCCGGGTATTTCCCCCAGATCATGACAAAAAAGGCCGGCAGGACGATGGCCACGGAGATGATGAACTCGCTGCTGAAGAGGTTGAGGCTGAACTGGGCGGCAAAGATCATCAAAACGGCGCAGAGGACCCCGCGCCTGACAGATTCCCGGTCCATGTCACCCTCCCTTCCGCCGCCGGGCCGGCGGCCCGTTGTTTTTTCGGTAAAGCGGACACTCCGTCCCCCCGGCAAGCCCATATGCTCAGCGCAGCTTCATGGGCGTGAGGGCCAGATAGTCCTCCAGAGTGCCGTCGTTGAGGCAGCAGCGGATGATGTCCTGGCCCAGGGGGTCCAGCTCGTCGGTGAGGAACTGCTGGATCTCCGCCTTGAAGAAGTCGGTCAGGATCTTTGCCCCGGCGTCGTAGCCCTCGGTCCCCAGCTTGGACTGGGTCTCCGGCCGCAGGAAGGTCTGGCGGATGTACTGGTTGTCCAGCTTCATGTCCAGAAGGGCGTAGCCGAACAGCGGACACCGGGCGGGCGTCAGATGCTTGGCCTTGATATGCCCGTCATGGCGGGCCAGGTACTCCCGGCTGATCCACTCGGACATGAAGCCGATGTTGTAGGCGCCGATGTGCTGGTTGGGGATCAGGACGTTCAGCGTGTTGGGGCAGGCCATGATCTGCCGCAGCAGGAGGTTGGCCTGGACCACCTTCTTCCCCGTGGCGAAGGGCCAGTAGCTCCCCACGCCCTCGCTCTTCATGCTGGCGCCGCCGTCCACCACGCTGGGATTCTTGAAGCCCCGGGGCGCCACCAGGCGCCACAGCCACGCAAGGGAGGGCGGGATGATGTGCAGCATCCCCATGACGCCGTAGTTGGGATCGGCGGCGGTGGAGGGGGGCATCCGCACGCCGAAGCTGCGCACGCTGACCTCCTGGGGCTCCCGGGGGACGATATTCTCGATCATGTCCCGGGGGATGATGACCCGGGGGTTGGTGCAGGGCTTGCCGGTGGAATCCATCACGTGCTCCCAGATGAGGCAGGTGGAGCCGGGCACGCTGTCCATGTTGAAAAACAGCAGGGGCCGGGGCGGATGGATGGACACCTTCTCGTAGATGGGGTTGTTGCCGTAGGCGTGCATGCTGTCCATCCGGAGGAACCAGCCCGCCTCCGCGTCCACGATCATCAGTCTGCCGTCCTCCGGGTTCTGGTAGGCCGCGTGGCACAGGGCCATGTCGTCGGCGATGGGGTGGATGGTGCAGCTCTCGTTGAGATTCAGGAAGTACTGCTCGCCGGTCACCACATGGGTGCCCAGCAGCAGCCGGTCGTCGTCCTCCCGGTGGAAGTCCTCCAGCATCTCGCTCTTTCCGCCGCCGCTGGCGCCCTCGTGCATGAACACCGTCTCGTTTTCATAGGGCGTCTCCAGCAGGGCCGCGCTGGCGTGGCAACAGACCCACCCCTCCTGTTCACCGATGTCCAGCAGGACCGAGTAGACGCCCTTCTTGGCGGAGGGGCCGGGGTAGAGGTTGTAGGCGAAGACCTCGTGGAGCGTCTCGCTGCGGTTGTGGACCACCACCTGCCTGCCGTCGAAGCGGGTGTGGCGGAAGGGCGGGGCCACATAGATGATGGCCCGGGGCGTGTAGCCGTAGGGGATGTCGCTGACGCTGACAAAGCCCTGGATATTGGCGATGGCCAGGGCAAAAAAGGCGGCGTTCACCGGGCAGACCACCAGGCTGTCGTATCCGTAGGGCTCGGGACCGGCCCGGAAGGGAAGCAGCAGCAGGCGCTGGCTGGACAGCCAGTCCAGCGTATCCCGGCGGAGCTCGGAGAAGTCATAGCCAAAGCGCTCCCGGAAGCGGGGCTTGTCGCTGGGCAGCTCGTCTCCGATCACCATGGAATTGGGGTCCCGGCGGCGCATGTAGTCCTCCATGAAGTTGACCACTGCGCCGTTCTTGCAGCGGATCACCTCCGCCTCCTTCACCGCGCCCTTCCCCTCAATGTTGTAGACCACGTCGTAGCGGGACGTGTGGGCTGGTCCGAATACCAGCTCGTCCAGTTCCTCCTGGGTCTCCATGTAGGCGATGGCGCGGCACTTGCGCAGGGCAGCGTCCACTTCCGCCGGCAAAACAAAATGATCGTAGTACGTGTCGTAGAACATGGTAAATCCTCCCTGTCTGTTTTTGGTGCCATCCGTTTGATCCAGTCACCCTCTTTGTACTGTATCGGCTACGTCTCAAATTCCTACACAACGCTACAAAAATTTTTGTCCTGCCTGGTTTTTCAGGGGGGAGAGCCCCCCGTATTTTCCTTTTCTTTTCCGTCCGCGGCCCCTGTGGGCCCGCTTTCTGCGGCGGTCCGCCGGGCCGGACCGCCGTATTCCCCGCTTCTTGTCCGGTGAAAAGCGGACATTTCCCGGGATAGTGTGAAAAATGCTGTAAATTTCGCCGTCAATACGGCTGTTGTTTATATTTTATAGACAAATATGCCCCGCCGCAACTTGTCAAATCGCCGATTTTTCAGAATTTCGCCTTCGATCTGTAGGAATTTGAATCAATTTGAAGCGCGGCCCTCATTATGGTAGGCAGGTAACAACAAATAACAACAAAAAGACCTGCTAATAAAAGTCAAGTAGAAATTTCAGATTTTTAGGGAGGCAAAAAAGGCAATACAAAATCAAGC
>CALWYI010000024.1 GCA_944385715.1 uncultured Oscillospiraceae bacterium
GCCGCATGGCCCCTTAGGGTTAGGAGAGAAAGAGGAAGAATGTCTCGGAATCTGTGTCAGGCGGCGTTTCTGCCGCTGTAGGAGGAGCCGAAGTACTGCTCAAAGAAGTCCTCCATATTGCCGTAGGGATAGTAGTCCTCGTCGCCGTCCGTCGGCTCAGTGGCCTCGCTGCTGGTGGTGCTTGCCTCAGTGGTGCTGCCGAAGGTCAGCTCGGTGGTGGCCACCTGGCCGTCGCGGACATAGGTGATGGTGACGGTGTCCCCGGCCTTATAGGTCTTGCTGAGGGAGGAGATGTCGTCCCGGTTGGTGATGATGGAGCTGCCGATCATGGTGATCACATCGCCGGCCTGGAGCCCGGCCTTCTCGGCGGGGCCGCCGGCTTCCACGCTCTCCACATACACGCCGGCGCTGACGCCGCTGACCTGGGGCTGGCTGTCATACCAGGCGTTGATGCCCAGATAGGGGCGGGTGGTGACCTGGCCGTTCTCCATGATATCCTTGATCATGGAGAGCACGTCGTCCATGGGGATGGCGAAGCCCAGGCCCTCCACGGCGTTGCCGGAGGAGGAAGTGGAATACTTGGCGGAGACGATGCCCACCACTTCACCGTAGATGTTGAACAGGGGGCCGCCGGAGTTGCCCTCGTTGATGGCGGCGGTGATCTGGATCATGTTGAAGGGAGTGCCGTCCACGTTGATCTCTCGGTTGACGCAGGAGACGATGCCCTCGGACATGGAGAAGGTGAGCTCACCCAGGGGATTGCCGATGGCCACGATCTCATCCCCCACCTGGAGGCTGCCAGAGGTGCCCAGCACCACGGGCTGCAGCTCCTTGTCGCCGGGGTCCACCTTCAGTACGGCGATATCGTAGCTCTCGTCGCCGCCCACCACCTGGGCGGTATAGGTGGTGCCGTCATCCAGCGTGACCTCCACATCCGTGCTGTTGCTGATGATATGGTAGTTGGTGACGATATAGCCGTCCTTGGTGATGACAAAGCCGCTGCCGGAGCTGGCGGTCTTGACCGGCTGCATGAAGAAGTTATACCCGGTGGAGGATGCATTGATGCTCACGCAGCTGTCCACGTTGGCGTTGTAGATCTCGGTATAGGAGAGTTCTTCGCCGCCGGTGATATTGACGGTGGTGACCTCCGGCAGTTCCCGCTCGCTGAGCATGATGCTGGTCTCACTCTTCTGCTCCAGCAGGCGGTCCTTGATGAGCCACCCCGCACCGAAGGAACAGCCCACCAGCAGCGCCCCGCAGAGAACCACGGCGGTGACGCGCTTGGCCAGACTGTGACGGGGTTTCTGAGGCTTCTGGGGCTCCGTGCTGTAGCCGGTCTCCGGGGTGGGCAGAGGCTCATTGTAATCGGGCCGGTAGCTGTAGTTGGGTTCGTAACTGTTTCTCTCATTATCGTTATACATAGGAATGCCTCCTTGCAGAAAAATCTGTCATCTGGAGAATTTCTTTTGTTCTCCCGTTTGATGGTGCTAGCATACCGCCCATTTATGTCTAAAGTATGAAGATTTTTCGCCAAGAATTTAAACAATCAGGAAACGGTTTGTGAATAGGCGTGCGGATCCAGCCGCCAAAGAAGAAGCGGCGCCCGTCCGGGCGCCGCCTTTTCCATTGCAATAAGGTGTTACTGGTCATGCTCCTCTTCGCCGCAGCCGCAGCCGCCGGAGGCGCAGTGCTCGCACAGGCAGCTGTCGCAAGGGATACCCTTGTTTTTGTAGTAATCCGCCACAGCGGCCTTCACCGCCTGCTCCGCCAGCACGGAGCAGTGGATCTTCACCGCGGGCAAACCGTCCAGGGCTTCCACCACCGCCTTGTTGGTCAGGGTCAGGGCCTCGGTGACGGGCTTGCCCTTGATCATGTCGGTGGCGATGGAGCTGGTGGCGATGGCGGACGCGCAGCCGAAGGTCTGGAACTTCACGTCCTCGATGATCTCATCGTCGTTGATCTTCAGGTACATCTTCATGATGTCGCCGCACTTGGCGTTGCCCACCTCGCCGACACCGTTGGCGTCCTCGATGACGCCCACATTGTGGGGATGGGCGAAATGCTCCATCACCTTTTCACTGTATTCCATAGCCATAGCGCTGTACTTCCTTTCTTATCTCTCGGCGGACTTGTAGGGGTCCTCCGCGTTTTCCATCATGTGCTGCCACACGGGGCTCATCTCCCGCAGCTCCTTTACCACCCGGGGGATCTGCTCGAGCATGTAGTCCACCTGTTCCATGGTGTTGCTCTCGCACAGACTCAGCCGCAGGGAGCCGTGGGCGATCTCGTGGGGCAGGCCCAGGGCCAGCAGCACGTGGCTGGGGTCCAGGGAGCCGCTGGTGCAGGCGCTGCCGGAGCTGGCGCAGATCCCCGCCATGTCCAGCCGGAGGAGGAGGCTCTCCCCCTCGATGCCCTCGAAGCAGAAGCTGACGATGCCCGGGGCCTTGTGGTCCGGGTCGCCGTTGCAGTGGGAGTAGGGGATCTTGCGCAGGCCCTCCGTCAGCTTATCCCGCATGGCCGTCACCTTGGCCATGCTCTCCTCCATGTGATCACAGCAGTCCTTCAACGCCGCCGCCATGGCCAGGATGCCGGGGATGGCCTCGGTGCCGCCCCGCTTGTCCCGCTCCTGGGCGCCGCCCTCGATGAAGTTCTGGAGCTTGATGCCCTTCCGGCAGTAGAGGGCGCCCACGCCCTTGGGGGCGTGGAACTTGTGGCCGGAGAGGGAGAGCATGTCGATGTTGTCCTTCTCCACGTCGATGGGCACATGGCCCACCGCCTGCACCGCGTCGGTGTGGAAGAGGATGCCCTTCTCCCGGCACAGGGCCCCGATCTCCCGGATGGGCTGAAGGGTGCCGATCTCGTTGTTGGAGAACATGATGGTCACCAGGCAGGTGTCGGGCCGGATGGCCGCCGCCAGCTCCTCCAGACGGACCACGCCGTTCTCATGGACGGGGAGGTAGGTGACCTCGAAGCCGTTTTTCTCCAGCCGGGCCAGGGTGTGGAGCACCGCGTGGTGCTCGATGGCGTCGGAGATGATGTGCCGCTTCCCGGCGGCGGCCCCCAGGCGGGCTCCCTCGGTGATGGCCCAGTTGTCCGACTCCGTGCCGCAGCTGGTGAAGTAGATCTCCTCCGGCCTAGCCCCCAGGCACTCCGCCATGGTCCGGCGGGACGCCATCAGGGCCAGGTTTGCCTCCCGCCCCTTCTGGTGGAGGCTGCCGGGATTGCCGTACAGGTCGTGGAGGGCCGGCAGCATGGCGTCCACAGCGGCCTTGCTCATAGCCGTGGTGGCCGCGTTGTCAGCGTATACGAACATAAGATGTTTCCTTCTTTCCTGAAACCGGGGCAGGCCCGGCAACTATTTACATAATTCCTATAGGAATATAGGATTTCTTACACTATAAATCCCCTCCGGGAAAATGTCAATAGGGTTCAGCAATTTCCCTTGCCGGGGCAGCTGCAGCGGGCGTCGATCCGCCGCTGCTTGTCCATCAGGTCCGCCAGGGTCACGTGGTCCACCACATTGCTGATGGCCCGGTCCACCTGCTCCCACAGCTCCAGAGTGACGCACTCCTTGCACCGGGCGCACTGGTTCACCTCGTCGTCCAGGCAGGACACCGGGGCGATGCTGCCCTCTACCATCCGCAGAATGTCCCCCACGGTGTAGTCCTCAGGGCTGCCCACCAGGTGGTAGCCGCCCCGGGCCCCCCGGGTGCTGCGGACCATCCCGCCCCGGATCAGAGTGGGGATGACCTGCTCCAGATATTTTTCACTGATCCCCTGGCTCTCCGCCACGGATTTTACCGAGATATTGGTCCCGTCCTCCTGCATGGCCAGGGCCAGCATCAGATGGAGAGCATAGCGGCTTCTGGTGGATATTTTCACAGCGGACCTACCTCCCTTCGCGCAATTCCTATCTTAATATAGGAATTGCGCCTTGTCAAGAGCGGATTTGCCCCGCAGCGCCGGCCGGTTTTGGGGGCTCCTGGCATATTCTTCCCCCTTTTCCGATCCTCATCCCCCGCAGGAAAAACAATCCCCGCCCCCGGCCCTTGACGCTGGATGCGGAAGGCGGTATACTGGTGCCAAAAGAGAAACGGATTATTCGATATGATCCATTGAAGGAATCGATATGCCCGCAGAGAGGGGGGATAGCGGTGGAGCTGTCCGGGCTTCTGGCCGTGGAGCGGGGGATCACCGCCCTCATCGGCAGCGGCGGGAAGACCACCGCCATGTACCTCCTGGCGGAGGAGCTGTCCCGGCGGGGGACCGTGATCTGCGCCACCTCCACCCACATTCTGCGGCCCGAGCACCTGCCTGTTCTGGAGAACCCGTCGCCGGAGGCCCTGGCCGCCGCCCTGGCGGAAAACCGGGCGGTCTGCGCAGGCTGCGCCGCGGCGGAGGGGAAGCTCACCGCCCCGCCGCTGTCCTGGGCGGCTCTGGCGGCCCTGGCGGACTACGTGCTGGTGGAGGCCGACGGCGCCCACCGCCTGCCCTGCAAGGCCCACCTGCCCCACGAGCCGGTGATCCCGCCGGGGGCCACGCAGACCATTCTGCTGGTGGGGGCGTCGGGCCTGGGGAGGCCCATACGGGAGGCCGCCCACCGGCCGGAGGTGTTCTGCCGCCTGTCGGGACGCAGACCGGAGGACCCCATCACCCCGGCGGCTCTGGCCGCTGTGGTCCGGGCGGAGGCCCTGGGGGACAAGGTGCTGGTGAACCAGGTGGACGGCCCGGAGGAGCTGGCCCAGGCCAGAGCCCTGGCGGCGCTGCTGCCGATACCGGTGTATGCCGGTTCCCTGTGGAAAAGGAGCTTTCTATGTTTGTCTTGATACGCGGCGGCGGCGATATCGCCACAGGCGTCGCCCTGCGGCTGTGGCGCAGCGGCATGGACGTGTGCATCTGCGAGATCCCCGTCCCCACCGCCATCCGCCGCACCGTCTGCTTCTCGGAGGCGGTCCGGCTGGGGGAGGTAACGGTGGAGGGCGTGACGGCACGCCTCTGTGAGATGGAGGAGATCCCGGACCTGCTGGACCAGCGGATCATCCCCGTCCTCATCGACCCGGAGGGAACCAGCATTCCGCTGCTCTCGCCGGACGTGGTGGTGGACGCCATCCTGGCCAAGCGGAACCTGGGCATCACCCTGGATATGGCCCCGGTGGTCATCGGCGTGGGGCCGGGCTTTACCGCCGGGACGGACTGCCACGCGGCGGTGGAGACCATGCGGAGCCACTACCTGGGCCGGGTCCTCTATGAGGGGAGTCCTCTGGAGAACACGGCGGTGCCCGGCCTCATAGGCGGATACGCCGGGGAGCGGGTGCTCCGGGCCCCTGCCGACGGCGTTTTCCAGGGGGCCCGGCAGATCGGGGACCAGGTGCGCTCCGGGGATGTGGCAGGTTACGTGGACGGCGTGCCCATGGTCTGCACCATCGACGGCGTTCTCCGGGGGCTGCTGGCCGACGGCGTGGTGGTCCACAAGGGCATGAAGAGCGGAGATGTGGACCCCCGGTGCGCCGTGGACCACTGCTTCTGCGCCTCGGACAAGGCCCTGGCGGTGGGCGGCGGCGTGCTGGAGGCCATCCTGGCCCTGTCGGACATCCTGCGGGAGTGAACAAGGACGCGACTCCTGTTACTATTATATACAACATCACACCATGATAACTGGGGGAGGAACAACCAATGGAAAATGAAGTGAAACTGACTAAGCTGGCCAAGTGCGCCGGCTGCGGCGCCAAGGTGGGGGCCGGCGTGCTGGCCCAGCTGCTGGACGGCATCAAGGTCCACCACGATCCCAACCTGCTGGTGGGCTTTGACAAGAGCGACGACGCCTCTGTCTACAAGGTCACCGACGATCTGGCCCTGGTACAGACCGTGGACTTTTTCCCGCCCATCGCCGACGATCCCTACCTTTTCGGACAGATCGCCGCCACCAACGCCCTCAGCGACGTGTACGCCATGGGCGGCGAGCCCAAGCTGGCCCTGAACCTGATGTGCGTGCCCAAGGACATGCCCCGGGAGGCGGTCCACCAGATGCTCCGGGGCGGCTACGACAAGGTCTACGAGGCGGGCTGCCTCATCACCGGCGGCCACAGCATCTTTGACGACGAGCCCAAGTACGGCCTGGCGGTCACCGGCTTTGTCCATCCCGACAAGATTCTCACCAACAGCGGCGCCCAGACCGGCGACGTGCTGCTCTTCACCAAGCCCCTGGGCATCGGGGTCATCTCCACCGCCCACAAGGGGGACATGGCCTCCCAGGAGGGCATCGAGCTGGCCTACAAGCTCATGACCACCCTCAACAAGGCCGCCCGGGACGTGATGGTCAAGTACAACGTCCACGCCTGCACCGACGTCACCGGCTTCGCCATGCTGGGCCACCTGCTGGAGATGGCCCAGGGCAGCGACAAGCAGATCACCCTCCATGTGGACGACATCGACATGATCCCCGAGGCCATGGAGCTGGCCAAAATGGGTATCCTGCCCGAGGGTATGTACCGCAACCGCAGCTTTGCCGAGGCCTGGGTGGACATGGGGGATACCCCCCTGTACAAGCAGGACATCCTCTTTGATCCCCAGACCGCCGGCGGCCTGCTGATGGCAGTGGACCCCGCCGACGCCGACGCCCTGTTCGCCGAGCTCAAGGGCTGCGTCCCCAGCGCCCAGCGCATCGGCGTGGTGGAGGACTACCAGGGCGGCTCCCGGATCTTCCTGCGCTGAGCGTTTCCCCTATGAACAGAAAGCCTGCCCGGAGGGGCAGGCTTTCTTTATGAGCAAAAATTTAGATTAAAAAATGCAGGGGACTTGACGAATTACTCCATTGTGGTCTATTGTATCTCTCGACGGGGCGGATATTGTTACAGCCGTCAGAATAAGAAAGAGAGAGGTACCGACTATGCCGCGAAAAACGATTACGACCAACATCGCCTTCGACACCCAGCGCCGCAGTTACTATGTCACCATGTACAGCGGCCGGTCGAAGAAGGGCAAATGCCGCCGCAGCGTCCGCTGCTTTCCCACCCTGGATCAGGCGGTGCAGGCCCTGGAGAATTTCAAAGCCGGAAGGAGTCTGGAGCAGGGCAAGGTGCCCCAGGACCTTACGGTGGGCCAGTGGCTCCACTACTGGCTGGAACAGGTGGTGCGGCCCAGCCGCTCCGCCAGCACCACCCACGGCTACACCATGATCATCCGCAACCACCTGACGCCGGGCCTCGGCGCCATCCGCCTGGCGGATCTCACCGCCGCCCAGGTCCAGCAGTACCTCAACCGCAAGCAGGAGGAGGGCCTGTGCGCCAACACGGTGCGCAAGCACCACAGCGTCCTCCACAACGCCCTGGAGCAGGCCCGCCGGCAGGAGCTCATCGACCGCAACGTGGTGGATATGGCGGCCCGGCCCTCCGCCACCCAGCCGGTCCACCACTACTATGACGCGGAGACCATGCAGCGGCTGTTCCGGGCGCTGGAGGGCACCAGCATGGAACTGGCCGTCAAACTGGCGGGCTACCTGGGTCTGCGGCGCAGCGAGATCTGCGGCCTCAAATGGAGCCACGTGGACCGGCAGGCCAAGATCATCACCATCGCCGAGGCCCGCACCGCCGTCAACGGCAAATCCGTGGACAAGGAGCCGAAAAACAACTCCTCCGTCCGCCGCCTGGGCTACCAGGGACTCTCCGATCTGGAGAACGTGCTGGAGCGGATGTGGCGGCGGCGGGAGGCGGAGCGCAAGCGGATGGGCAGCCAGTACTGCGACCAGGGCTTCGTCCTGTGCCACAGCGGAGGGCACCCCTATCAGCCCGACTACCTCAGCAACCGGCTCCAGCGGGTGCTGGCGGGAAAGGACCTGCCCTACGTGACCCTCCACGGTCTGCGCCACAGCTTTGCCAGCATCGCCCACAGCCAGAACGTGCCCCTCTTCGGCATCAGCCGTGCCCTAGGCCACAGCAGCACCGCCACCACCACCCAGATCTACATGCACCTCTTTGATGAGACCCACCTCTCGGTGGTGCAGCAGGTAGGCAAGGCCATTGACGGTGAACGGTGAGCACAAAAAGATCCGCCCATAGGAAAAGGAGCGCCTGACAGGGTGTCAAGCGCTCCTCTTTTTCTGCCGGGACGTCTCTTACTCCGCGGAGAACTGGTCCTTGCCCACGCCGCACAGGGGGCAGACAAAGTCCTCGGGAAGGTCCTCCCACTTGGTGCCGGGGGCGATGCCGTTGTCAGGATCACCCAGTGCCTCGTCATAGACATAGCCGCAGACGTCGCAAACGTATTTCATGGTTTTTTCTCCTTTTCTTTGATCGTCCGCCGGGGACGGTTGCCTCTATGGTGCTAGTATAGCCCATTTTCTGTAAAATAACTGTTGCAAATGTCACAGTTGGAAAGTTTTTTAGCTGAGCTCCGCCTGGCCGGTGTACAGCTGGTAGTACCTTCCGCCCTGGGCGATAAGGCTGTCGTGGTCGCCACGCTCGATGATCTCGCCCTGCTCCAGGACCATGATGGCCTTGGCGTTGCGGACAGTGGAGAGGCGGTGGGCGATGACGAAGACCGTGCGGTCCTGCATGAGGCTGTCCATGCCCTTCTCAATGAGCTTTTCCGTGCGGGTGTCGATAGAGGAGGTGGCCTCGTCCAGGATCAGCACCGGCGGGTCCGCCACCGCCGCCCGGGCAATGGCCAGGAGCTGCCGCTCCCCCTGGCTGAGGTTGCCGCCGTCGTCGGTGATCCAGGTGTCGTAGCCCTTGGGCAGGTGGCGGATGAAGGTGTCGGCGTTGGCCAGCCTGGCGGCGGCGCGGACCTCCTCGTCGGTGGCGTCCAGCTTGCCGTAGCGGATGTTGTCGGCGATGGTGCCGGTGAAGAGCCGGGTGTCCTGGAGGACGATGCCCAGGCTCCGCCGCAGGCTGTCCTTGCTGATGTCCCGGACGTCGATGCCGTCATAGGTGATCTGGCCGCTCTCGATCTCATAGAAGCGGTTGATGAGGTTGGTGATGGTGGTCTTGCCCGCGCCGGTGGAGCCCACAAAGGCGATCTTCTGGCCGGGCTTGGCGTAGAGGCTGATGCCGTGGAGGATGGTCTTGCCGGGGACATAGCTGAACACCACGTCGTGGAAGCGGACGTCCCCCGCCAGAGGCACCAGCGTGCCGTCGGGCCGCTTCCAGGCCCAGTGGCTGGTCCGGTCCTCCGTCTCCTCCAGGGTACCGTCGGGGCCCCGGCGCACGTTGACCAGGGTGGTCCTGCCCTCGTCCACCTCCGGCGTGACCTCCATGACCTCAAAGATCCGCTCCGCGCCGGCGATGGCTGCCAGGACGTTGTTGATCTGCTGGCTGATCATGCCCACCGGCTGACTCACCTGGCGGACGTACTGGAGGTACATCACCAGGGACCCCAGGTCCAGGCCCATGTAGATGGAGAGCAGGGCCCCGGTGCAGCAGGTGAGGGCGTAGTTGATGTGGGAGATGTTGCCCATGGCCGGCATGATGGAGCCGGCAAAGGACTGGGCCGCCGTGGCGCTGCGGCGGTAGGCCTCGTTGCGCCGGGCAAAGCCCTGGCGGGCCTTGGCCTCGTGGTTGAAGACCTTGATGACCTTCTGGCCCTCGATCATCTCCTCGATATAGCCGTTGACGATGCCGATGTCCCGCTGCTGCTCGGCGAAGAAGTACCGGCTGCGCTTGCCCACGGTCATCACCACGATAAACATGAGGCCCAGGCAGAAGATGGTCACCAGAAACAGCAGGGGGCTGGTAATGATCATCATGAGCACCACGCCCACAAAGGTGAGGCTGCCGGAGACCAGGCTGGCAAGGCCGTTGTTCATGATCTCGGTGATGGTCTCAATGTCGTTGGTGTAGCGGCTCATGAGCTCGCCGTGGGTGTGGGTGTCGAAGTAGCTCAGGGGCAGGGTCTGCATCTTGGCGAAGAGGTCCCGCCGGAGGGCGAAGCTGGTCTTCTGGGACACGTGGACCATGATCCGGGTGTAGGTGAAGGAGAAGCCGGCGCCCGCCACATAGACGCAGGCCATGAGGGCCAGGATCTGCGCCAGCTTGGTATAGTCGCCGGGGATGATGGCCTCGTTCACCAGGGGCTTTAGGAGATAGGAGCCGCCGATGGTGCACACGCTGTAGAGCACCAGACACACGGCCACCAGCAGCAGCAGCCACTTGGAGCGGCCCAGATACTCCATCAGCTTCTTTATGGTCTTGCCCATGTTTTTGGGCTTCTGATACCCGTGGCGGTTGCGGCCGCCGGGGCCGCCCATAGGCCGTGGATTAGCCATCGATACTCGCTCCTTCCTGCTGGGATTGGTAGACGTCCCGATAGATCTCGCTGGTCTCCATCAGTTCGTCGTGGGTGCCCATGGCGGAGATCCGGCCGTCGTCCATAACCAGGATCAGGTCCGCGTCCATGACGGAGATGATCCGCTGGGCGATGATGATCTTGGTGGTGTCCGGCAGCTGAGTCCGAAAGGCCCGGCGGATCCTGGCGTCGGTGGCGGTGTCCACGGCGGAGGTGGAGTCGTCCAGGATCAGCACCCTGGGCCGCTTCAGGATGGCCCGGGCGATGCACAGCCGCTGCTTCTGGCCGCCGGAGACGTTGACGCCCCCCTGACCCAGGTCCATATCCAGGCCGCCGGGAAGCCGGGCGATGAACTCGTCGGCGCAGGCGGCGGCGCAGGCCTGGGCAATCTCCTCCTCCGTGGCATGTTCGTTGCCCCAGAGGAGATTTTCCCGGATGGTGCCGGAAAAGAGGGTGTTCTTCTGCAGAACCATGGCGCAGGAGTCCCGCAGGTGCTCCATGGTGTAGTCTGCCACCGGGCGGCCGCCCACCCGGACGGTACCCTCCGTGGCCTCGTAGAGCCGGGGGATCAGCTGCACCAGGGTGCTCTTGGCGGAGCCGGTGGCGCCGATGATGCCCACCGTCTGGCCGCTCTTGATGTGGAGGTCGATGTCCTCCAGGTTCCAGGCCTCGCTGGCGGTATTGTACTTGAACCAGACGTGGTCAAAGTCGATGGAGCCGTCCTCCACCCGGGCGTCCGGGTCCGCGGCGGCGTCCCCGATGTCCGGCCGCTCGTCCAGCACCTCGATGATCCGCTTGCCGCAGGCCACGGACCGGGTCAGCATCATCATGATCATGGAAACCATCATGAGGCTCATGAGGACCTGGGTGATATAGGTGAAGAAGGTGGTGAGCAGGCCCACCTCCAGCTCCCCGGCCTGGACCATGGGGGTGCCGTACCACATGACGGCGATGATGGTGCCGTAGGTGATGAGCATCATGGCGGGCATGTTGATGACCACCCGGCCGAAGGCCTGCTCGGAGATGCTGCGCAGGGCGGTGTTCCGCCCCTCGAACTTCTCGTTCTCAAAGTCCTGGCGGACGAAGGACTTCACCACCCGGATGGCGTTGAGGTTCTCCTGGACCACCAGGTTCAGCCCGTCGGTGCGCTCCTGGAGGAGCTTGAACTTGGGGGCCACGGTGAGGATGATGGAGAGGATCACCACCGCCAGCAGAGGCAGGGCCACCAGGAACACCTGGCTGAGGCGGGTGGAGATGCCGATGGCCAGCACCAGGGCGCTCACCAGCATCACCGGGGCCCGGACCAGCATCCGCATGCCCATCATCAGCGTCATCTGCATGGTGTTGCAGTCGGTGGTCAGGCGGGTGATGAGGGAGGCGGTGGAGAACTTCTCGATGTTCCGGAAGGCGTACTCCTGGATGTGGTCGTACTGGGCCTGGCGGAGGTTGGCGCCGAAGCCCTGGCCCGCCCGGGCAGCCAGACAGGCTGCGGCAATCCCCAGAAACATGGAGAACAGGGCCATGGCCACCATCAGAGCGCCATAGCGAAAGATGGCGTCGGTATCCCCCACCGGGATGAAGTCGTCCACGATGGCCGCCATCACCAGCGGCAGCAGCAGCTCGAACACAGCCTCCGAGCCGGAGCACAGAATGCCGGTGAAGATCCATTTCCGATAGCCCTTTGTATAGGGCCACAGCCTTTTGATCATGGGCGCGCCACCTCGTTTTCCAGATTCTTGATGAGCCGGGACAGCATGTCCCGCAGCTGGGCCTGCTCCTCCTCGGACAGCACCCCGCAGAACACCCGGTCCGTATCCTCCAGGGCCGCCCGGAAATTCTCCGTGATGGCCTGCCCCTCCTCCGTGAGGCTCAGCATCCTGCGCCGGCCGTCCTCCCGGCTCTGGCGGCGGAGAATATAGCCCTTCTCCTCCAGCCGGTCCACAATGCCGTTGACGGTGGACGCCTTCAGGTGCAGCTCCTGCTCCAGGTCCCGCTGCATCACCTCCCGGCCTCCGCTGAGCTTGGCCAGGTACAGCAGCGTGTGGGACTGGGCCGCCGTGACATTGTATTTCTCCCGCAGACGCGTTTCCAGATACAGCTTTCCCAGGTGGCCGCAATATCCAATCAAACGGCCCAGAGATACCTGTTCCGCCATCCAGAGGCCTCCTTTCGTTTTTATTCAAAAATTTAGCCTACTAACTATAATACACATCCGCCCGTTCGTCAAGAGGATATTTGAATGGATTTTGAATCAGGTGTGAACTTTCCGTGAATTGTACCGCGGGTATGTTGACTTCCGGCGGGAGCTGTACTAAGATAAACTCATCCAAAGATGATTTTTCTTTTTCTCCCTCTCTCCATTTTCAAGCGGCAGGAGCCGGGACCGTATGGTCCCGGCTCCTGCCGCTTTTCCGCTGTTTTGTTACCAGGAGGGATCCTCCACAGCAAACGTTCCGTTGAGCACCGTCCACCCCTGGGGCCAGGGCCGCATCAGATTCCAGAAGCCGCAGCCCGCGAGACCGTACTCCTTCACCAGCTCCAGTTTGGCGGTCAGGCTCCGGGCATCCTCGAACCAGACCTCCCGCCGCTGGTCGTCCCGGTCCGTGTACTGGAACCAGGGACTTTGCACTTTCTCGTCATACTGGATGGCCGTGCCGGTCTCAACGGCCAGGGCCACCGCCTCCTGATTGGACAGGGAGACTGCCCGGGTGACCCCCTGCCGGTAGGGGACGGGCCAGTTGTAGCCGTAGTTGGGGATGCCCAGCAGCAGCTTCTCTCGGGGCACCACAGAGACAGCATAGTCCAGGACCTGCCGGACCTGGGGCAGCGGCGCCACCGCCATGGGCGGCCCCCCGGCGTAGCCCCACTCGTAGGTCATCAGCAGCAGGTAGTCCACCGCCTCCCCCAGCTCCGGGTAGCCGTGGCCCTCGTAGAGCAGCCCCGGCTGGTCGTCGCTGGTCTTGGGGGCCACCGCCGCCATGAGGGGATACCCCATCCCCTGGAGCCGGCTGTGGAGGGTTCGCAGGAAAGTGGCGTAGGGCACCCGCTGCTCCGCCGGCAGGTTCTCAAAGTCCACGTCCAGACCCCGGCAGCCCTTGCGCTCCATGGTGGAAAAGATCTGAGCGATCAGTTCCGCCTGCTTCTCGCTGTTGAACAGCACCAGAGCGCTGCGCTCGGGGGAAAACACGTCGTCCTCCGTGAGGTTGGACAGGTGCATCAGCGGCGCGGCCCCCAGCCGCACCGTCTCCGACAGCAGCCGCTCATCGTCCAGAGGCCGCAGGTCCCCGTCCTTGTCCAGGCCGTAGGTGAAGGGGGCCATGGCGGTCATATAGGGCAGCGTGGCGCTGAGGAGCCGTGCCAGAATGAAGGGGTAGGCGTAGCTGGTGGTGAAAATGGGGGGCCGGTCCCCCGCCCGGTAGCTGATGATCAGCACCTGGCCCGGGTAGATATCCGGATTGCCGTAGAGCCAGTAGTTGTTGCGGTACAGTGTCCGCAGGGAGACGTCGTACTTCCGGGCGATGGACCAGAGAGTGTCCCCCGGCAGGACCACATGGTACAGCCGGACCTTCTCCACCGCCAGAGCCTGCCCTACGGCCAGCCGTCCGTCCCCCGCCACACCGTTGGCCGAGGCCAGCAGCCCCGGCTCCACCTGATACTGGGCCGCAATGGAGCAGATCGTCTCCCCCGGACCCACTACATGCAGGATCATTCGCGCATCACCTCGGAACAGCTTATGCGGCGGCGGGGGGCGTTCATTCTTTTCTTTGAAAAGAAAAGAATCAAAAGAAACTTTTTGCGCAAAGCGTACGCTTTGCTTGTCATTTTCTCCCTTCTGCCGATGCACGGCGGCGTACAACAAAAAGCCGTTACACCCCATGGGTGTAACGGTTTTTCACCGGGACAGAATACGACAAGGAGGATTTTGGATGAATTATACAACCAACTACCACCTGCCCCAGTGGGTGGAGTCCGACAGAATCATGATGGAGGATTTCAACGACGCCATGGCCAGCATTGATGAAGGGCTAACAGAGGCGTACCGCCCTACCAACCTTCCCTATGTTATCGGAAGTTATACCGGAAATGGAGGAACCCAGGATATTGAATTGGGTTTCCAGCCTCGATTCCTATTCATCACTGCACAAATGACCAGTGCGTTAAAGGATGCAACCTATTTAGCAATCACAGGCGGAAATGATTATTTGAGAACAGTGACTTTGAAGAGTTCCGGCTTTACGGTGACACACGGAGATACCAGTTATCCCTTTACAAATCAGAATGATCTTATCTATCGATACTTGGCCATCCGCTGATTAATGCAAAAAGGGCCCCGGTCATAAGACCGGGGCCCAAATTAATTTGCAGAGGCAGAACTCAGATCAGTTAAAGTTACGCTACTGGGTAACCAATGATCTGGGCCAGACCCACGCCGGTATTACCATTCTCAAGCAGATCGTCCAGGATCTCCTGAGCGGTAATGCCAATCAGCTTAAAACCAATAGCCTCATTGCAGCCGGTGAAGTCGGTGTTGGTGATGGTCACACGGTTCCAGTCGGCGAGACCCTCTTCCAGCCCACCAATAGCGAAGTCACGGTCGTCAAAGAAGCAGTTGTCGACCACCAGCTTACCGGTACCTTCACCCAGGTAAATACCATACCCCTCTGCAAAGGTGCAGTTGGTAACAGTGATGGTTCCGGTCCGTCCAGGACGGCCAGCCAGATAGTGGTAAGAAGCATGCTTGAAGGTAATGTTGTCAAAAGTTACATCCGCATCACCCTCAACGTAGATAGCAACACCGGAACGAGTGCTCTCAAAAATGGTGCCGTCAGCGCCCTGAATGGTGATATCCTTTGTGATCTGCCGCTCATCACCACCAAAGCTATAGGTACCAGCAGCCATCATAATGGTATCGCCATCCACAGCATTGGCCAGAGCCGCATCAAAGGCGGCAACAGTAGCAACGTTGTGAGTCTTGTTGACCACTACAGGCCTGACTTCGTAGTACACACCGTCCACGATCACGTACCAGACGGTCAGCGCGGTGCAGGCATCTCTGCTAGTATCTTTAGCGGAACCAGTTCCGATACGGCCATCCAGGGCACCATCAAAATCACCGTAATGGATCTCAACGGCAGCGCCGGAATAATTCGCTACAACAGCCAGACGCTCAGTTGTGGTGTCGTTCTGCTGATTGGTGATTTTAGCCACATACTGGAAGGGATCATCCTTAGTAGTACCAGTGCCCTTACCGTTCCACTCAGCCGCAACACCCTTGACCTTCACACTGTAGAGGTCGGGCTGGGGAACAGGAGCGGGAGTGTTCAGCTCAGCGATCTCGGCGTCGATGTTAGCGATCTTAGCGTTGATACGCAGAGCCTGGTCAGCAGTCAGAACATCCTTGTACTGAGCCAGAACATCATTCAGCCCGTCTTTGGCGTCCTGCAGAGCACCCAGCTCCTTGGCCGCAATGGCTTCATCAGCCTTTTTAAGAGCGTCCTCGCAGGCCTGGGTAGCCTTCTCCAGCAGATCCTGCTTCGGCAGTTCCTCGATCTTAGCTGCGATACCTGCCTTCAGGGTGGCAAGATCCTGCCACTCCTCAGCGCTCACCTTGGTGTAGTCCTCCGGAGTCAGAGCGTTCAGCTTATCGAGCATCTTCTGCAGCTCACCAACATCGTCAGCAGTAGCATCCTCGTAAAGCTGCTCAGCCTGACCAACGATCTCCTTGAACTGCTCGTAAGCCTTCTGCTCAACAATGGCAGCCTTGGCGGCGGCGATCTTCTTCAGCAGAGCATCGACCTCGGCCCTCTGCGCCTCATCAAGATCTTTCAGAGCGTTCAGATCCTCCTCAGCATCTACCAGAGCGGCATAGTCGTCCTTCTTGGCAATAGCGTCCTCGGCAGCCTTGACGGCCTCAGCGTACTTCTTGGCAGCCTCCTCGTCAGCGGCAACCTGAGCTTTGTACTCCTCGATGGCAGCGTTAACAGCGGCGATAGCGGTCTGAATGGCAGCCTTCTCAGCGTCGGTGTAGCTGGTGTTGGCCAGCAGAGCCTTGGCAGCCTTGACAGCGGCCTCAGCAGCGGTAACATCTTCAGCACTGTCGATGGCGGCAGCAATCGCATTCAGACGATTAGCAACCTGGGTCGCATCGATCTTGTCGTTGTAGATCCGGGTGGTCTTGCCATCCTCAGCGGTGACAACGGCGGTGAAGTCCTTCACGTCCAGCATGGACTGGCTGTAGTTCTCCTCAATCACAACGCCCTGGGCGTTGGAGAAGGTCCAGTCAACCTTGGCGCCATCATCGAGAGTGTAGAAGTTATCCCTGAACTCCTTGATGGAGATCTGACGATCCAGCACGGTGATCACGCCGGTATCGGGATCAACAGTGGCAACATCGTTGTTCCTGGAGATCAGGGTGGTGTCAACACCGGCGGCCTTCTGGGTCAGCTTGAAGGTGTAGTACGCACCGTCATCGCCCAGGATGGTGCCCTCGTAGACGACCTCGTTCACGTTGAGAGCGGTGACCTTGTCGCCAGTCACGATGGCACCGTTATCCACAAAGATACCTTTGGGATCCATAGCGGCATCAGCATCAGCGTAATCGATCTCCAGCTCGAAGTCGATAGCGCCTTCGGCATTGTTAATCACAACAGGCTCGCCGTAGAAGGTCACAGTGGTCTCACCGGGAGCAGGAGCCACATAAGCGGCGGGGGTGTTAAAGAGGTGGACAGTCTGAGCAAAGTCAACAATGTTCTTGCTCTCGCTCTCCCACTGCTCGAAGGAGATGGCGTAAACGATCTCGTTGTCGCTGTTGTACTTCACCAGGACTTCGTTCTGGTTGGCGAGCGTACCCTGATAGAGAACGTCCTCACGGTCACCCTCGGTCAGATCGCCCACATAGTCGCCGTACTTGTTCTCGCTGTAATCCAGCTCGTAGTACTTGGAGTCGGCGGTGTTCTTCTTCTCAGTCTCGCTTCCTTCAGCGTAAGCAAACTGGTTCCAGAAGTCCGCCACGGAATCCACGATAGCCCAATTAAAGCTGTTGGTGTTGTTGTAGAAGGGAGTGAAGCTGGTCCAGTCGTCAGCGCCGGTAGCGGTATCCTTCAGAACGGTACCAACCACATAGCGGCTGCCGGCGATGTCGTTCCAGGTCATCTTGCTGACCACGTAGACATCCTTCACATCGGACTCCCACATGTAGTACAGGCCGGGCATGATGTACTTGCCCCAAGCGGGATCGTACTCACGGTAAGCAGAGAAGTCAGACTTGGACAGGTCAATGGTAACGGTCTCGTCAGTACCATCGGCGCGGATCACGCTGACATCCTCATACTTCACGCCGGAGGAAGCCACAGGCAGATCATAGATGAACACCTGCTCGGAGTCGATCTCGGTGTAGCCATCTTCCAGCTCCACCACAACGATCTCGGCAGTGTAATAGTCGGTTGCGTTGGCATCCTCAGCGCGGGTACCCACCACATACACGTCCTCAACCTGATCCTTGTCCTTGCCCAGATCAGGGATGTTGTCATAGCCAAC
>CALWYI010000025.1 GCA_944385715.1 uncultured Oscillospiraceae bacterium
CCCGCTCCGCCCGGACGCCCGGAAGCGCCGTTAAGAAAACAAAAATCTTTTGGAATATTGATTTTTTTACTTGCTACTATCGGTCTGAATCATTATAATAAGGCTATGTATGTCCTCAAAGCCGGGTGAGAAAAACCGGTGTGCAAAAAGATGTAACGGAGGGAGTTTTTATGGGAAAGAAAAGTCTGGCAATTCTGCTGGCTCTGGCCATGGTGCTGAGCATGGCGCCCGCCACAGCGCTGGCGGCGGAATCGGAGGAGCCGGAAATCCTTGTCATCGAGGAGTCACAGGATGCTTCCGGGGAGTTTATCACAGGATCCTCTGCGGCAACGATGGCCCGGGCCAGCCTGCGGTCCTCACGGGCAAGCGGCTTTACCACCTTTGGCGATCAGCTCAGCGGATATGCCGCTAAGATTTATGAGGCGCTGTGCGATCCGGATAATCTTGACGCCATCCGCGATGGCGAACCCATAGCGCTGACGCTGGCGTCCCGGACCTTTACGGATGCGGAAACATCTGAAATTTCAGGTTTTTTGCAGAATGAAATCGCCGGGAGTACTCTGACGAGCGCGGCTAAAGACGCAGCGGCAGCCTTTGACCGGGACCGCTCCGATATCTTCTGGACCTCCGGGTACAAGATCGCGTCTTTCAAGACGCAAAATGGAGAACCTATTATCGAAAGTTATTCCCCGATCCCCGGAACCTATACGGTGGGGCTTGAGATTACTCTGTCCCTTTCCGCCCCTTGGGACGGTAGCAGGTCTATTGCCGATGATGAAACCGCAGTGGCCTCTGCCATCAAGGAGGTTATCGACACGATCCCCAGCGGGGCCGACGAGTATGAACAGCTGAAAACCGTTCATGACTGGCTTACAAAGAACAATACATATAATACTGCGGCAGCCAATGCGGGGAGCAGCTCCAATCACATGCCCTGGGAGGCCATCAGCGCGCTTACAGACGAATCGCAGCCCGTCTGCGAGGGGTATGCCCGCGCCTTCAAACTGATCTGCGACAAGCTGAATATCCCCTGCGTATTGGTCAGCGGTATAGCTACAAGCAGCAGCAGCTCCGGCGCTCATATGTGGAATTACGTCCAGATGGACGACGGCAACTGGTATGCTGTGGATGTCACCTGGGACGACCCGACGGTTTCCGGCAGCCCCGGAAATGAAAGCGGCTATGAGAGAGACACCTATTTCCTGGTAGGAAGCAGCACACCTGTAGATGGTGATACCACCTTTTCGGAGAATCATTTTGCCCATACTGACGATTTTGTTTCCAGCAGCCACTACTCCTTTACATATCCTACACTTTCCGATGAAAAATACGTAGTTAAGTCCCCCATCACCGGCAGCGTGACCATCTCCGGTACCGCCAAGATCGGTAAGACACTGACGGCTGTGGTCACCGGTGCACCTGATGGCGCCGAACTCTCCTACCAGTGGTACCGCGGCAATGCGGAGATCTCCGGCGCCACTGACAGTACCTACACCCCTGGCGACGCCGCCGACGTGGGCAAAACCATCAAGGTCGTGGTCACCGCCGACGGCTGGTCCGGCCAGCTGGAGGCTTCCCCCACAGGCGAAGTCATCAAGGGCGACGCGGCCGCCCCCGCTGCAGCGCCGACCGTCACCCCTGTCAGCGCCACTTCCATTCGTGTAACCGGCAGTCCGGATCTGGAGTACGCCTGCACAGCAAGCGGGGGTGAGCCGTCCGGATGGCAGGACTCCGGCCTGTTTGAGGGCCTCACGCCCGCCACGACATACACGATCTACTACCGCGTCAAGGAGACCGGCACCCACAATGCCTCTAACTATCTGCCCCTTACCTGCACCACACCGCATGGGCCCATCGCTGCGGTGACCGTAACCGTAACCGCTCCGGTGAAGGGTCAGGCCCTTGCCGAAGCAGCATCCGTGGCACCGGACGGCGCAGCCACAGCGGCTGTGAAGTGGTATAAGGACGGCGCGGCTGTTTCCGGCACAGCGGAGGGCAGTACGGTCTACACAGTCCGCATCACCCTGACCCCCAAAGACGCCGTCTTCGACAGCAGCACCGCCGTGACACTGAACGGCGAAAGCACCGAGGCGCAGCTTACGGGCGGCAGCCTGGTCATTGAGAAAACCTTCCCCGCCACGGCAGCCAAGGCGGTTACAGGCATCACGGTTTCCGGTACCTATAAGACAGATTATTATGCGGGCGAGAGCTTCAACCCCGCCGGCATGGTCGTCACCGCCGCCTATGACGACGGCAGCAGCGAAACCGTCACCGGCTACCGCATCACCCCGGATCCCCTGACCGCCGGTACCAGCAGCGTCACCATCACCTACGAGGGGAAAACCGCTGCTGTCTCTGTAACGGTCCGCAAACGGACGGTGGATATCAGCAATGAGTCCGCGTCCTGGACCGGCGACAAGTCCGTGCCCTACGACGGCACAGCGCACTCCGTCTCCCTGTCTCTGTCTGAAGATGTGGCGGGTCTGGTGGATGTGTCCTATTCCGGCGCCACGGGCACCTATGTGGGCAGCTATTCCGCCAGCGCCGTCATCACGCTCAAGGATTCTGACAAGTACGAGCTGACCGGAACAGTTCCCGGGCCCTATCTTTGGGCGATCACCCCGGTTGCCGACCCGGCGGCGGTCACCGCCAGCGCCTCTGTGAAGAAGGGCGGCAACACCCTGGATCTCCGTACACTGGTATCCGGGAACCAGGGCAGCGTCAGCTTCGCCATTACCGGTGAGCCAGACTGCACGCTGGCAGACGGCGTGCTCACCTCCGGCTCCTCCACCGGCAGCGTCACCATCAGCGTGACCATCGGGGATAAGGATGTGAACGGCGACGGCACGCCGGAGTACACCGGAAAGGCGGCCGCCATCACCGTCACGGTGACGGATAAGGATACGGATACCACCACCCTCAAGGTCAGTCAGGCTGACATCACCTACGGCCGGGGCACGGTCGCTCCCCAGGTCTCCAACAAGCCGGCCGGCGCCGGGGCGGTGACCTTCGTCTACACGGGTCGGAACGGCACCATCTACTCCTCCGCCACGGCTCCCGTCAATGCGGGCGACTACACCGTCACCGCCACCTGCGAGGACAGCGGCGCAATCTACACCGCCACCGCCGACTTTACCATCGACAAAGCGGACCCGGCGGTGGGAACCGTCAGTGTCTCCGGAACGGCCTCCATCTATGAGTGGACTCCGCTGAACAGTATCAACCTGAGCCGGACCGACACCACGGTCGACGGCACACTGGTACTGACCCCGGGGCAGGCTCTCAGCGCCGGCACAAAGGGTTATCAGTGGACCTTTACCCCCACTGATACCCGCAACTACAACACCGTTACCGGCACAGTGACGCTGACCGTCCTCTCCGATGCGATAACCGGTATTTCCGTTACCGGGACCCCGGTCAAAACCGCTTACACCTATGGCGAGACATTCAGTACCGCCGGATTGACGGTCACCGCCACCTACGCCAGCGGAAAAACGCAGGTTGTCACCAGCCTGGTGACCTTCGGCGACCTGGCCGTGGGACAGACCCAGATCGTCCTCAGCTACCAGGGAATGACCTGCACCGTCACCGGCATCACAGTGGCCAAGGCCGTCTACAGCGGCGCCACCAGCCTCAGCGCCTCTGCCCGTTACGGCGCCGCTGGCACGGTGGATCTGTCCGGTCTGGTGGCCGCCGGCGGCGTCATGGGTACGCCCGTTGTGACGGACAGCGACGGCATTCTGAGCGGCGCGCCCGCCCTCAGCGGCGGCGTCCTGTCGTTTGCCTTCGTCAGCGACGAGAACAAGGTCGGAAAGACTGCCTCTGTGGTCATCGCGGTCACCAACGCGACAAACTATGAGGATTACACAATCACTGTCACGCTGACGGTCAATGACAAGCTGACCCCCACTGTAACGGTATCCCCCATCACCGTTGCCTACACCGGCAGCCCGGTGCCTGCCTCCGCCATCACCGGCACAGCCGTCTGTGACGGCGTCGCTGTACCCGGCACCTGGCGCTGGACCGAAACCGCTCCCACCACCGTGGCCCAGAGCGGGACCTATTCCGTAACCTTTACCCCCGATGACAGTGATACTTACGTTCCCGTTACCGCCGATGTGACCGTAACCATCCATAAGGCCACCCCCACCGGCGCACCGGCCTACACCGCCATCAATACCAGCGGCAGGACCCTGGCAGACGCGGGCCTCGCCACCGAGGGCAGCACCTTCTCCGTGCCCGGCACAGTGGCGTGGGACGCCCCGGTCACCACGGAGGTCAAAGCCAACGTCTCCTACGGGTGGACCTTTACTCCCGAGGACACCGCCAATTACAACGTCCTCACCGGCAGCATCGAGCTGTGGCAGCGGAGCAGCAGCGGCAGCGGCAGCTCCGGTTCTGAGCCCACAACAGAGACCGAGAGCGAGCGGAACCCCGACGGCAGCCTCACCACCACCGTCACCAAGCCCGACGGCACCACCGTGGAGACCACCCGGTATCCGGACGGCTCCAAGGAGGTGGTGGAGACCCAGAAGGACGGCACCGTCGTCACCACCGCCACCGACAAGAACGGCACCGAAACCAAGACCACCGAGAACACCGACGGCACCAGCGTGATCGCTGTCACCCGGACCGACGGCTCCACCAGCGCCACCACCGTGGACAAAGAAGGTCTGTCCGTCACCGTGGCGGCCCTGTCCGACAGCGCCGTGGCCCAGACCGGCACCGTATATCTGCCCATGCCTGCCGTGACCGCCGCCGCCGATCTGAAGAGCGCACCCGCCGTGACGCTGGACCTGCAGGCGGATACCGCCGTGAAGGTGGAGATCCCCGTGGAGAACGTGACCGCCGGCACCGTGGCGGTGCTGGTGAAGGCCGATGGCACCAGCGAGATCGTGAAGACCTCCGTGGCCACCGCCGACGGCGTGGTTCTCACCCTCTCCGGCGGTGAGACGGTGAAGCTGGTGGACAACAGCAAGACCTTTGCCGACGTGGCGGCCACCTTCTGGGGCGCCGACGCGGTGGCCTTCGCCAGCAGCCGTGAGCTCTTCAACGGCACCAGCGCCACTGCCTTCTCCCCCAACGCCCCCATGGACCGGGCCATGATCGTCACGGTACTGGCCCGTCTGGACGGCGCGGACACCTCCACCGGCAGCACCTGGTACGAGGCCGGGGTCCAGTGGGCCATGGCCAACGGCATCTCCGATGGCAGCGGCCTGGACCAGAATCTCACCCGTGAGCAGCTGGCCACCATGCTCTACCGCTACGCTCAGCTGAAGGGCTGCGACGTGAGCGCGGGTGAGAACACCAACCTTCTCTCCTACTCCGACGCTTCCTCCGTCAGCGGCTACGCCATGGAGGCCATGCAGTGGGCCTGCGGCGCGGGGATCATCGGCGGCAAGGACGGCCTCCTGGCCCCCGCCGGCAGCGCCACCCGGGCCGAGGTAGCCACCATGCTCATGCGCTTCGTGGCCGCCCTCTGAGAAGAAGCCGGCAGACCCTTTCGTCAAAAATAAATCAGGAGGACCGGCAGCCCGATGCGGGCTGCCGGTCCTCCTCTTCCTATGCTGCACTTCCGCGGGAATCCTCCCCCACGCTTCAGGGAGATCCGGTGGAAAAAGCATGGCGGTGTGAAGGAACGCGCCCTTCTTTTTCTTGTGGAATGTGGAAAACTATGGTATAATCATAAGAAATATTGGACACAAAACGGCATTTCCCGCCCGATTTATAATAATCGATCTGGCCCCGGCCGGCTGGCCCAGTTCTCTATTCCAACAGAACGGGGGGTCATATGTGGACAAAATGAATCAGACGCCTTTCGAGTCTCCCGCCCTGCAGGATCAGATTCAGGAGCTGCGGGAACTGGCGCGGAAGGATTCCCTGTCCGGATTGCTGAACCGGGTCACAGCGGAGCAGTGTATCAAGCAGCGCCTGGCCCGCCTGAAGCCAGACGAACTGTGCGCCATGATGATCATTGATCTCGACAATTTCAAGATGGTCAATGACACGCTGGGCCATCTGGCGGGAGATCAGGCCGTCCGCCAGTCCGCCCAGGTGCTCTCCAGTATTTTTCAGGTGGGCGATATTGTAGGCCGGCTGGGCGGGGATGAATTTATTGTATTTCTCTCCGGCAACATCACCGAGGACTACATCCGCAGCAAGGGAGCTGAGATCTGCCAGCGGCTGCAGCTGACGCTGGGCAACGCCCCCGGTATCCTGCTAACCGTCAGCGTTGGCATCCGTATCGCCTCTGGAAACAACCTGCGCTTTGAAAGCATGTATCAATCCGCAGACCTCGCCATGTACAAGGCCAAGAAAAACGGCAAGCACGGTTACTACATCAAGCGGGACGAGGACTCCAGGGGGGGAGAGTTTCTGCCGGTCAACACGATCCCTCTTACCGGATTGCTGGAGCAGATGGAGAGCGGCCTGGCCCTTCTTGAAATGGGGCCGAGCATGCGCATCATATATGTAAGCCCCAGTTTCTTCCGCGCGATCGGCATGACGGCGGACCGCTGCGCGCTGCCCTGCTCCCTCAGCCGCATCATTCATCCGGACGACATAAAGGATTTTGAGCGGGTGCTGCGCAAAGGCCTGGAGAAAGGCAACCTCGTAAACCACACCCACCGCGTCTCTCCCGACGGCATAAAGTGGATGTGGTGGCAGGTCCGGGCCTATCAAATCAGCTATGACAACCCCTATCCGGTCATGCTGATCACCACCACCGACGTGTCTGCCTTCAAGGAGCGGGAGCTGCGCCTGCGGGAGGCCAACCGCCGCCTTGAAACCGCTTTTGAGCAGACGGCCCAGCATCTGTGGGAGGTGGACATCGGCAGCCGCACCTTCACTGCCTTCAACCGGAAGAATGCGGACGGCTCGTATGTCTTCCGCGGGGTGTTTCCCGAAAGTCTCCTGAGCGGCGGCTGGATCCATCCCGACTCCGCGCTCCGCTTCCAGGACTTCGCCAAGGGCCTTCTGGAGAGGCAGCAGCAGGGCACCGGCAACTTTATTGTCCAGCACGAGGACACCGGGTGCTACAACTGGGCCGCTCTGTCCTTCCGGATGATCTGCGATGAGACCGGCGAACCCGTCAAGGCCGTCGGCGTTTTTGAATACCTGACCCAGGGCTCTGACGGACAGGAGGCCAGATCTGTTCTGATTCGGCCCATGCCCAGGAGCCTGCGGCCCCACCTGATTCTGGGCATGCAGGCCAACCTTACCCGAAACACCGTCCGAAACCTGTGGATAGAGGGCAAGCCCCTCGCCCCGGGCGCCAGCCAGCTGTCCTGCGACCACGTCCTGCGCCAGGAGGAGGAGCGCCTGTTCTCCTACAACGAACGACAGGAGCTGAAGGACTACTTCTGCCGGGAGCGGCTGCTGGAGCTCTTCTCCGCAGGGAAGCGATGGATCCGGATCGCGTATCGGCGCGTGGACGGGGAGGGAAATATCCGCTGGGTGCGGGAGACCATCAATATGGTGGAAGCGCCGCTGACACAGGACATCTTTCTCTTTGCCTACCTGGTGGAACACGACCGCCGCCACCGCTGGGAAATGGAACTGGAGGGCGGCGACCTTCTGGATGGCTCGACGGGTCTCTACAAGCCGGCCGCCTTTCGGAGCATGGCGGAGGCCCGCATGCGGGAAGCGGGCGGCGGCGCCTGCGCCATGGCAGTGCTGCAGGTGGGGAGAAAGGACTGGCTCTGGGACAAGAGCGGCGTAGGGGACTACTCCAACGGCTACTATGTCGCCGCGGCGCTGTCCGTGGTGCTGGAGCCCGTATCCATCCTTGGCCTCTACGACCAGGGGCGGCTGATCGCCTTTTTCCCGGAGGCTCCGTCCAGAGACAAGCTCAAAAAATGCCTGGAGGACGCGTTCACCTTCGCGCGGCTCTCCCTGAGCGATATTCTCTTCCTGGAGCACCAGCGCTTTGTCGCGGGAGTAATCTGTGCCCGGGGAGGGCAGGGCGACTTCTCCGCCATGGCGTCCCAGGGGATGCAGCTGTGCCAGCTGTGGCAGAACGTCCCGGTGGATACGGTGGCGTTTCCCAAGGACGCGGAGGACTGGGTCTGGGGAGAGCTGCAGCGCTTCCGGGCCGGGGATCAGGTTACCGTCTATCGCACAGAGATGGACCGCCCTCTCTCCGACGCGGAGAAAGACGTGGCGCTGCGCTGCGTGTCGGCAATGCTCTCCGCCGAATCCATGGAGGCCTCTATCCGCAGCGTTCTCAGCTACATCGGTATCTACTACCGGGCCGACAGAGTTTATGTGCTCACCCTGACGGAGGATCGCCAGACGGTGACCATGCCATATGAGTGGACAGGCCCCCAGAAGCACAGCATCCAGCAGGCGGTTTCCGGTCTCTTTCTGGACCGTTTTCCGCTCTTTCAGCGCTGTATGCGGGAGCGGGCCCCGGTCTTTCTCACCCGCTCCCAACCCGGAGGCGCGGAAGGGGCGGCGGAAAAGCACTGGCATTTCACCGCGTTTCCCCTGATTGACGGAGAAGCCATCATCGGGTTTCTCTGCATCGAAAACTCCCAGGATCACCCTGCAGACGCCGCCTTGTTCGGCACCCTGATTCCCCATATCATCCGGGAACAAAAGCGGTTCCACGCCCGGCTCCAGATGCCGGGAGATCCGTCCGGCGTCTTTCTCAGTGAGCTGCCCAATCTCCGCTCCTATATGAACATGATCTACTCCATCAGCTCAGAGGCGTACAGCTCCCTGGGCGCCCTGTGCCTGGACATCCCCGGGCTGTCCGCCATCAACAGCAGTCTGGGCTTTGAGTATGGCAGCCGGATGCTGTGGTATGTCTCCAAGACAATGGGCGACATCTTCGGCCGCGCCCTCCTGTTCCGCACCTGGGACGCGGAATTTGTCGTTCTCTGCCCGGATACCACCCGCCAGGTCTTTGTGGGGCGGTGCAACCGCCTGCGCGCAG
This sequence comes from uncultured Oscillospiraceae bacterium, assembly GCA_944385715.1. GTDB lineage: Bacteria > Bacillota > Clostridia > Oscillospirales > Oscillospiraceae > Pelethomonas. Next base: position 8,939 of record CALWYI010000025.1, read on the forward strand.
AGCTGCAGCGCCGCTATCCCAAGCGCCTGCGGATCGGCTACGCCTGGTCGGAGGGGATCTTTACCGGGAGAAGCCTGGTCAACGAAGCCCGGGCCATCATGCGCTGCGAACGGGTAGAGGCGGAACAGGGCGCGCCGAGCATCGGGACATCCTCCGGCGGCCAAAGCGCATGTCCGGGCCGGTTTGCCCTGTTCCTGCAGCCCAAGATCCACATGCCCACCGGGGCTCTGCTGGGAGCGGAGGTACTGGCGCGGGGAGTGGACCGGGAGGGAAAGCTGATCCTGCCGGACCGCTTTATCCGGGAGCTGGAGGAAAACGGCACCATCCGGGATCTGGACCTCTATGTGCTGGAGAACACCCTGTGCCTGATGGAGCAGTGGCGAAAGCGGGACCTGACGCTTTTCCCCATGTCGGTAAACTTCTCCCGCCTTACCCTTTTCGATCCCGCCTCCCCCGCCTCCGTGCTGGCAATCCAGAGCCGCCACCCCCTCATAACGCCAGAGCTTCTGGAGCTGGAGATCACGGAGAGCGGCGTCAAGGCGGACAGCCAGGCCCTGGCCGAGGTGCTGGACCGCTTCCGGGAGCTTGGCATGCGCTTCTCTCTGGACGATTTCGGGTCTGAGTATTCCAATATCTCCATCTTTACCAACGTCAAGTTCGACTCCGTAAAGCTGGACCGCAGCTTGATCGCCCACCTGCCCAGCAATCCCAAGGGGCAGATGCTGGTCCAGGACCTGGTGGACACCTGCCATGCCTGCGGGATGATCTGTGTGGCCGAGGGTGTGGAGAACCGGGTCCAGATTGCGGCCTTGACGGAAGCCGGCTGCGGTTACGGGCAGGGCTACTATTTTGACCGTCCGCTCTCCGTGGAGGCCTTTGAGGAGAAATATCTGCGCCCGGCCTCCCCGTGACCGCGCCCCCCGTCCGGGGCTTTCTCAGAAAACCGGCAGGCGGTTTCCCAGGATCGTCGCCTTTCTCGCGCGCTGCGGCGGCGCCGCCCGATACCGGGCGGCGCCGCCGTACACACAGTTGATACAGGTCGCGAAGCGGCCCGCACCGGGTCGGGAGTTTACCACACCCGCCGGTGCGGGCTTTTTGCCGGCGGGGGAAGGGCTGCCCCCTTCTCCGGCTCCTCAAACGACCGAACCTCCGGCGCAGCTCTATCCCGCCTATCCCCCGCCCCAGTGGCGCTCCCCATGGAAAAAGCTGCAAAGACCTTTTCCCCATCTCTAAAAGGTCTTTGCAGCCCGATGACCGCATCGGACGCCCCCTGCAGGCGCCCTTCTCCGCACCGCCTTCCGGCGGTTGTCCAACGATTCACTTTTGGGGGCGGCTTCTCCGCCGGTCAGACCAACTGCTGCAGGGCCGCCAGCGTCCGGGAATATGTCTCCTCCAGAGCGGGCATCTTGTCCGCAGCCGCCGCCACATTGCCGGCCCGCAGGTCCTCCACCTGGGCGCTTATCTGGCGGAACAGCGTCCCCATGGACAGATTGCCCGCCACGCCCTTGAGGGTGTGGGCCGCCTCGAAAGCCCCGGCGGCGTCCCCCTGGGCCACAGACTGCCTGAGGCGGGAAAAATTCTGGTCCTCAGGAAATCGGAGCAGGAATTTCATCATCAGCGCCTCGTTGCCCAAAAAGCGGCCCAGCGCCTCGTCCACGTCGATGCCCGCCTCCAGCAGCAGCTTCCGTTTCATCTCATCCATCATATCATGTTCCTTTCAACGGCTGGTACAGGCCCCGCAGCACCGGCTCAGCACGGCGGAAGCACGCCAGCAGCCTGGGATTGAATACGCCGCACTGCCCGTCCAGGATCATCTCCATGGCCACGTCCGCGGCAAAGGCGTCCTTATAGCAGCGCTTGCTCACAAGAGCGTCATATACGTCCGCCAGGGAGACGACCTGGGTCCAGATGGGAGTCTCATCCCCCACCAGGTGGTGGGGATAGCCGCCGCCGTCCCAGCGCTCGTGGTGGTGCAGGGCGATGTCGTAAGCATACTGGTAGGAGGAGTGTTCCCGCATCTGGGGAATCCGGGAGAGGAGTTCGGCGCCCTTCACCGTATGCGTCTTCATCAGTTCAAATTCCTCCGGCGTCAGGCGGCCCCTCTTGTTCAGGACCGCGTCGGGGATGGAGATCTTGCCCACATCATGGGTGACCGCTCCCACGCCGATGAGTCTGATCTGGTCGTCGGTGAGGCCCTCGCCCAGGGAGGTGGTCCGCAGCAGGTGGCAGGTGATGTCGTGGATGCGGCGGACATGCTCTCCCGACTCGTCGCTCCGGAACTCGATGGCGGTGGAGAGGGCCTCCACCATGCCCATGCTCATCTCCGCCATCTGCTGGGTCTGGAGCAGCAGCTGATCCCGCTGCCGCTCCACCTCCGCCCCCAGCCTCCGCCGGGCGCGGAACAGCTCCACCACCGAGTTGACCCGCCGCCGGACCACATAGGGTACCACAGGCTTCAAAATTACGTCCATCACGCCCAGGGAATAGGCCTCCTGCATGGTGGAGGTGGCGGCGTCCGCCGTGATCAGGAACACAGGGATTTTCTCCGTCAGCCCCTGCTGGTAGAGCTTCCGCAGCACCTCCATGCCGTTGACATGGGGCATCACCACATCCAGCAGAATGGCGCTCAGCATATCGCAATGGATTTCTATGGCCCGAAGCCCCGCCTGGCCGTCCTCCGCCTGGATGATCGCGTACTCCTTCTCAAAGATGTTTGCCAAAATGGCCCGATTGATCTCCTCATCGTCCACAATGAGGAGGGTCTCCTCTCTGGGATCACACACCTGACTGTCCTCCCGCCTGCTCAGTATTTCCGGCCGCGTCCCGGAAGCGGTCCCATTCCGTCATCAGCTTCTGCAGCGTACGGCTCAGGACCGCGCCGTCAATGGGCTTGGAGATATGATCGTTCATGCCGGCCCGGGTGGTCCGGGCGATGTCCTCCGCAAAGACGTTGGCGGTCACCGCGACAATAGGTACCCCGGCGGCGTCCGCCCGGCCCAGGCCGCGGATGGCGGCGGCAGCCTCGCAGCCGTCCATCACCGGCATCTGCATATCCATCAGGATGGCGTCAATGGAGAACAGCGGAGCGTCCATAAACGCCCGCACCGCCTCCTGGCCGTTGACCGCCGTCTGCACATCGGCGCCGAACTGCCGGAGGAGCTCCGTCACGATCTCCCGGTTGATTTCGTTGTCCTCGGCTACCAGGACTCTTCGGATCCTCCAATCAAAATCCTCCGGCTCGCGGGCCGGGGCCGGAGGCTGGTCCTGATGACCCGCCGTTTTCAAGGGGATGGTCACTGTAAAGCGGGTCCCCTCTCCCAGCCTGCTCTCTACTGAGATCTCACCGCTCATCTGCTGGACCAGGCTTTTGACGATAGACATACCCAGCCCTGTTCCCACGGTGGGACGGGCGGAAAAAGCCGTCTCTCTGGCGTAGGGATCAAACAACCGCTCCAGGAATTCCGGGGACATGCCGATCCCCGTGTCCTCCACCACGATCTGATATTTGCTGTGCTGCTGGAAATGGAACTGTCTGGCCTCCAGACGGATGGTATCCCCCGGATTGCTGTACTTGACGGCGTTGGAGAGGAGGTTGTTGAGGATCTGGGTAAGCTTTTTCTCGTCGCCCACCACCGTGGTCTCCTGGAAATCGATGCTGACCTCCAGCGTTTTTTCTTCCTCCTGAATGCGGTCCCGGAAAATTTCAGCAATGTTGTATAAAAGCGTCTCCAGGTCCATCTCCCGCTGATCCAGATTGTGCTTTCCCGCCTCCATTCTGGACATCTCCAGGATGTCGTTGATCAGCTCCAGGAGCTGATTGGCGGCAAACTGAATCTTTCTGAGATATTCCCGGACCTTTGCGCCGTCGCCGGCCGCATTGCTTTTTTCCGCCATGGTGCAGCAGCCGATCACCGCGTTGAGAGGGGTGCGCATATCGTGGGACATGCCGCTGAAAAACTCCGACTTCGCCTTCGTGCTCTTCTGAGCGGCATCCAGCGCGTCCTGAAGAATCATTGTGGTCTGCAGCTCCCGGCGCTTCTCCTCATCCACATCCCGGAAGCAGAGGATCACCTCGTTGGGCGCCCGCTCCCGGTCGTAGAGGGTGCGGATATTGACCCAGCGGTAGCTGTCGCCGAACAGGCGCTGGTAGTCGCCGCCGTAGTCGTCAATTCCCTGGTCGATCCGCTGCCGGATGCTCTCCAGCGAAAAGCTCACCTCAAAGGTGCGGTAGGTGCTGGGCTTTACCAGCGGACGCATAGTCTCCAGGAGCACGGAGTAGCTGCCCTTTTTCGGCACTTTGTCCTCCAGGTCATGGTAGACCTTGATGCCCTCATAGCTTCCGTCCCACAGGTTGACCCGGTAGATGGAATAGAAGGAGTCGCCCAGCATGTGGGCCGTATCGTCCGCCTTCTTCATGCTCCGGCTGCGCAGGGTGTCCACAATGGTGACAATGGTCAGTGTGAGAAAGAGCGCCAGCGCCACAGCGGCCAGAAAATAGATGAAGGCGTTCTCATCCCCCATCAGGATGAATAGGACGGGAATGGTCATGATCACGGTCCAGCCGTTGCTCATGGTCTGATAGTAGACGCCCCGGGAGACGCCCTCCGTATCCTTCACAAAGGCGTCATAGGCCAAAAGGGTGCCGTCGGCAATACCCGCCATGATATAATCAATGTAGCTTTGAATCGTCGTCTGATCCATGTCCCACTTGGTGCTGGAGTAGAGCATCCGGCCCTTCTCATCGCAGAGGAAGTAGGAGCAGTCCTCCGGCAGGGTCTGAGCGGTATTGTGCATCGCCTCATTCTGGACATAGACGTCCATCGCCAGCACATTTCCTTCCTCGTTAAGGCGCTTGGAAATGGTGAAGATCATCTGGCCGGTAATGGCGTCCACGTATGCGTCCCCCCGCACGGTCCGGCCCTCCGCCGCGACAGCCATGCGATACCATTCGGTACTTTCATACGGATAGGTATCGTCCTCCTCCCAGGGGTTCACCGCCACGATCTCCCCGTCGATCACGGCGTAAAAGTCCACCATTCCCTCGCCTATAATATCCGTCAGCTTGGAGAAATAGCCCGCAAGCCAGTTCTGAATATCGGCGGGGTCGCCGCCGTCGTTAATGATATCGTCCAAAAACTGGCTGGCCATGGTCAGGTTTGTCTCCAGAGAAGTGATATTCAGCTCCTCCTCCACGGCATAGCTGTGGACCAGGGCCATTCCCAGGCTCTGGGCGTTCTGCAGCAGCTTGACCCGCACCAGGAAAACGCCCACTACCAGCAATACCGCTACAAACAGCAGCAGCAGCACATTCAGAAGGCTCCCGTGCAGCCTGGGCGGCTTTCTTACTTGTTTCATACCGACGTGCCCCTACCCTTTTTCACGGCTATACTTTTTCGGTGGATTGCTCCATCGTCTCCCGGCGCAGATAGAACGCCCTCTTGTCCTCATACATCCTCTTGTCCATCTCTTGAAAGAACCGGAATATATCCGTCTGGTCAAATTCCGCGGTTCCCATGGAGAAGGATATCTGCGGCAAGGTGCCGCGGGAGGCGTTGTACTCCCGCAGCCCCCGCTGGATATTGTCCAGGACGGTCTGAATCCGTTCCGGCCGGGCGGTCTCCAGAAGGATGACGAACTCATCGCCTCCATACCGGACAACGGTGTTGTTTCCGGCGGCGTGGAGGAGCAGCTTGCCCACAGCCCGCAGGACCGCGTCCCCCTCGGAGTGGCCCAGCGTGTCGTTGATTTTCTTGAAGTCGTTGATATCCAGCATGATTCCGGCGATCTGGCAGCTGCTCCAGCTCTGTTCGGTGAGATGGTCCATGTAGTGCAGCAGGTAGCCCCGGTTATAGAGCCTGGTCAGCGGGTCCAGATAGGCCTGCTCGCTCTGCAGGTTGATATACAGGAACGTCAGCCCCACGGCTACCGACACCCAGATCAGGGAGATCCCGTAACAGAACAGCTGAATCAGGCTTCCCAGATAGATCGGCGCCAGGAACATCAGCACCGGAATGAACAGCCTTCTGTCCACCCGGCGCTGGTAGCGATAGGACTGAATCGCCCCCCAGGCCATATACCCGTACACCACTATCCAGGGGAAGAGGAGCAGCGGAGTGCGATGATAGATGTTGGACTCGCTTATCCAGAAAAAGACCGTGCATCGCAGGTTCACCGCCGCCATCAGGCCAACCGCCCCGGCGGGAATGGCGGCAAGCACACGGCTGATCCGGGTCTGATTGCGATTCAGAGCCAGTTTGTAATTCACATAGCACACCCAGAGATAGCCGAGAAGACCGGCCATCGCCAGAATGACCGAGCTGCACACGACAGCCGCCTGCCGTGCGCCGGGAAACAGTCTCCCCTCCAGAACAAAGCCCATCGTCTCAAGCGCGCAGAGCGCAAGACAGATCCGGCACATCCAGCGGAATACGATCCCGTCATAGGAGCTGTCCCGCAGTTTTTTGTGATTACCGTACAGGATCGCCAGCAAAAGGCAGACGCCAAGACCGTTGGCCACAAAAACAGCGGGCAGGTTGATCTGAGAAGCGTTGGAGCTTATTGCGCCGAACACAGGATTACCCTCCTTATCTTGTGTACAGTGCATAAACACATACCGTAATGTATGGGAAGGGGACCGACAGGTGCATAATCCCTGGCCAACTCCCCATTTTATACCTCATTATTTTAATCGATAGGAAAATAATTGTAAAGAGCAAGATACCTGCGGCCCGGGGCCAAGCGCCAGGCGCATGGGGCGGCTGAGCGGAGCGTCCGGGGCTCCGCCCATTTGGACTGTTTGGGCAAAAGCATGGAATTTCCCTGATTTTTTCTCAAAAAGACTAGGAAAAAAGGAACGGATGGGTTATACTTTTGCCAACGCAAAAAGATTTGTGCCGGCGCTACTTCTCTGCCCGACTCTTGGCGGCAGAGACCAGGACCCCATGATGATAAATTTGTGAAAGGAAGGCTCATTATGGCACGGGAAAAAGCAGATCCTGCAAAGAAGAATTTGTCTGAGGAGAAGGACGCGGTCCCCGCTGTGGAAAAGGAGACGCCCGCCGCGGTGAACGCCGCGCCCGCCCCGGAGAAGGCCGCGCCCGCCCCGGAGAAGGCCGCGCCCGCCAGGAAAAAGGCCGCCCCCCCCACCAAGGAAACGCCCCCCAACAAAGAGGCACCCCCCCCGGCAGAAGCCGCGGCTCCCGCGAAAAAAACGGCATCCCCCGCAAAAAAGGAAGCCGCCGCCAAGGAGACCGCGCCCGCCCCGGAGAAGGATGCGCCCGCCGGGAAAAAGGCCGCCCCCGCCGCCAAGAAGGCGGCATCCCCCGTCAAGAAAAAAGCGCCCGCCGCAAAAGAGCCCGCTCCCGCCGCGGCGGAGGCCGCACCTGTTGTAGAGGAGGCTGTACCTATGACCGCCATATCCAACCTGCCCCGCCGGAGCATCGCCTTTATCGGCTCGGAATGCCACCCCTTTGTGAAGACCGGGGGCCTGGGGGACGTGATGTACGCCCTGCCCCGGGAGCTGGTGCGGCTCAACTGCGATGTGCGGGTGATTCTGCCCCGCTACGCCTGCATCCCCCAGAAATACCAGGACAGGATGGTCTACCGGGGCGAGTTCTACATGGACCTGGGCCAGACCGGCCGGCAGTACTACGTGGGGATCATGGAGTACATCTGCGACGGCGTGGTGTACGATTTCATCGATAACCAGGAGTTTTTCTCCTCCGGCAACCCCTATGTGAACCTGGTGGACGACATTCCCAAGTACTGCTTCTTCAGCAAGGCCGCCCTGGCCGCCCTGAACTATATGGACTGGATTCCCGACATCGTCCACTGCCACGACTGGCAGGCGGCCCTGGTGCCGGTGTACCTGCGGACCCTGTTCAAGGACTCCCCCGTGGGCCGGGCCAAGTCCATCCTCACCATCCACAACCTCCGCTTCCAGGGCATCTACAACATTCCCACCATCCAGTACTGGTCCGGCCTGCCCAACGAGGCCTTCGGCATGGGCGCCCTGCAGCAGGAGTGGGTGGACGCCAACATGCTCAAGGGCGGCCTGGCCTACGCCGACCGCATCACTACCGTCAGCGGCACCTACGCCTGGGAGATCCAGACCAGCGAGTACGGCGAGGGCCTGGAGGACCATCTGCGCTACCACAGCGGCAAGCTCCGGGGCATTGTCAACGGCATCGACTACGGCATGTGGAACCCGGCCACGGACCCCGCTCTGGCGGAGAACTACAGCCTGGGCAATGTGCTGGACCACAAGATGGCCAACAAGCGGGCTTTGCAGCGGGAGCTGGGCCTGGAGGAGGACGAGAGCAAGTTCGTCATCGGCCTCATCTCCCGCCTCACCAACCAGAAGGGCCTGGACCTGGTCAGCGCCATCATCCCCCAGGTGCTGGACGGCAACACCCAGGTGGTGGTGCTGGGTACCGGCGACAAGCAGTACGAGGACACCTTCCGCTACTATGAGAACGCCTACAAGGGCACCTTCAGCGCCTGCATCCAGTACGACGAGTCCCGGGCCCACCGCATCTACGCCGGCGCGGACGCCCTGCTGGTGCCCTCCCGGTTCGAGCCCTGCGGCCTCACCCAGCTCAACGCCATGCACTACGGCACTTTGCCCATCGTCCGGGAGACCGGCGGACTGAAGGACACGGTGGAGCCCTACAATGAGTTTACCGGCGACGGCAACGGCTTCACCTTCGACCGTTACGACGCGGGTCTTCTGCTGGACGCCGTCAACCGGGCCAAGACCCTCTACTTCACCAACCGCTACCACTGGGACGAGGTGGTCCAGCG